>CACYEC010000026.1 GCA_902773225.1 uncultured Bacteroidales bacterium | reverse complement strand
TCTTAATTAAAGTCTATGAATCACAAATTTTGCACAAAAATAGTGAAAATTCCGCTAAACTTAGTAATTTTGCAAGAATAAATGAAATAAAAAGGAAAATGTCGTGTATTTTGCACATTGAAACATCCACATCGCCCTGCTCTGTGGCAGTGAGTCAGGACGGTGCGGTGATATATCATATCGAGGACATGAACGGACCTTCTCATGCCACTGTCCTTGGTTCTTTTGTGGATCAGGCGGCTTCGTTTGCCGACAGCCATGCCATTCCGCTCGATGCCGTGGCAGTGAGCAGTGGACCTGGTTCTTATACTGGTCTGCGGATAGGGGTCTCAACCGCTAAAGGTCTGTGCTATTCCCGCAATCTGAAACTCCTGTCCATCCCCACACTTAAAATCTTATGTGTGCCATTGCTCTTAGGGCGTGAGGAACTGCCTGACGACGCTTTGCTTTGCCCGATGGTTGATGCCAGGAGAATGGAGGTCTATACTGCCCTCTACACCCGTGCCTTGCGTCCAGTGGTCGAGGTCCAGTCCATGGTGGTTGACAGTCTTTCCTTCACCCGCTATCTCGAGGAGCATCCTGTCTATTTCTTCGGCAATGGGAGCGACAAGTGCAAGGACATAATCCGTCATTCTAACGCACACTTCATCAGTGGCATTCATCCCCTTGCCAAACACATGATGCCATTGGCGGAAAGAGCCAATGCCATGCAGGAATTCCAGGATGTGGCCTATTTCGAGCCTTTCTATTTGAAAGACTTTCAGGCAACCGTGCCTAAGCCATTGCTATAGATGTGTTGAAGTATGCGAAAAAACAATAAAACAACAATGATAAGATATGGAGAAAAAAGACTATAATACACTGAGAAAAAGGCTTGTGCAGCCAGAATACGGCCGTTGTGTACAGCAGATGGTTGAACATGCTGTCACCATCGCCGACAAGGCCAAACGGCAGCAATGTGCCGAGACCATTGTGGCATTGATGGCACGAATGGACGAGAAGCACAGCAATGAGGACGATTTCTACCAGAAGTTGTGGAATCATTTGGCTGCGATGGCAGACTACCAACTTGACATTGACTATCCCGTGGAAATCCTGCGCGTGGATGAGCGTCCTGTCATCACCAAACACCTGCCTTACGACCAGCACCGCATCCAGAAACGTCATTATGGCCATTTGCTGGAGCAACTCGTTGAAAAACTTGGCGAGATGGACGACAGCGAGGCGGAGAAGAAAGAGGCGTTGACCGTACTTGTCGCCAATCAAATGAAGCGTAGCCTCGCCAACTGGAACAAGAACGTGCTTGATGACAACAAGGTGGCTGACGACCTTGCCCAATACACTGATGGCAAGATTCAAATCGACCCCGAGAATTTCGATTTTATCAGCACGGAGAAACTGCTGTCAAATGCTCAGGTGCAAAACCAAGGCAAGAAGAAAAAAAAGAAATAATCATAGTTCCCTATGGCATCATTCGTAATAGAAGGCGGACATCAACTTCATGGCAGCATCACAGCCCAAGGTGCCAAGAACGAGGCCTTGGAGGTGATATGCGCTTGCTTGCTCACCGACGAGACCGTGTTGATTCGCAACATCCCAGAGATTCTCGACGTTCAGAACCTCATCAAGTTGTTGGAGAAGACTGGGGTGTCTGTCAAGAAAGTGGGCGACGGTGCTTATGAGTTCTGTGCTGCACATGTGGATCTTGGCTATATCGGCTCGGAAGAGTTCATCCTGCAATGCTCAAAACTTCGGGGATCCATCCTGATGCTTGGTCCGTTGCTCGGTCGATTCCACAAAGCCTACGCGGCAAAACCTGGTGGTGACCAAATAGGTCGCCGACGTCTCGACACCCACTTCATCGGCATCAGTAAACTTGGAGCCACTTTCTCACGAAAGGTGGATAATCCAAACATCTACGAAATCAACGCCGACCGACTCAGGGGCGCTTATATGTTGCTCGACGAGGCTTCGGTGACAGGTACGGCCAATGTCATCATGGCAGCGGTGCTTGCAGAAGGCACCACCACCATCTATAACGCCGCCTGTGAACCCTATATCCAACAGTTGTGCAAACTGCTCAACAGCATGGGTGCCCGCATCAGCGGCATAGCCTCCAACCTTCTCTCTATCGAGGGCGTGGATCGGCTGCATGGCAGCCAGCACACAGTACTGCCCGACATGATTGAGGTGGGTTCCTTCATAGGAATGGCAGCGATGACTGGCAGTGAACTAACCATCCACAATGTGTCGTACGACAATCTCGGCATCATTCCCGACATGTTCGCCCGTCTGGGCATCAAAGTGCAGCGCAGGGGAGATGACATCTATGTGCCTGCCTATGAGCACTATGAAGTAGAGTCGTATATGGATGGCAGCATCATGTCATTTTCCGACGCTCCTTGGCCTGGACTCACTCCCGACTTGCTCAGCGTCTTTCTCGTGGTGGCCACTCAAGCCAAAGGTAGCGTGTTGATACATCAGAAGATGTTTGAGAGCCGTCTTTTCTTTGTGGATAAACTCATCGATATGGGGGCGCAGATAATTCTTTGTGACCCACACCGTGCTGTGGTCAATGGGCATGACCGTAAGTTCGCCCTTCGTGGCGCCCGTCTGACATCACCCGACATTCGTGCAGGTATCGCCTTGCTTATTGCCGCCATGAGTGCCCAGGGAACGAGTGTCATCAGCAACATCGAGCAGATTGACCGAGGATACGAGCATATTGAGGAACGCCTCAATGCGCTGGGCGCCAAAATCAAGAGAATAGACTAAAATAGTTCCTAAAATACCCCCATTCATCATGATACGAGAGGAAGATGTGGTTCAAATAGGACAGATAACAAAGGCGCATGGACTCGCCGGCGAGGTGGTCTTCATCTTCACCGATGATGTCTTCGACCGTGTGGATTGCGATTACTTGATTTGTGAGATTGACGGCATACTTGTGCCTTTCTTCATCGAAGAGTATCGTTTCCGTTCCAACAATTCAGCTTTGGTGAAGTTCGAGGACATAGATTCCATCGACGACACTCGTCAGATAGTGGGGACAGACGTCTTTTTCCCGAGAAACATGGTGCCTGCGGATGAAAACGGTGAAATAACCCTTAACTATTTCATCGGTTTTCATGTCGTCGATTCCAGCCAGGGCGAGATAGGCAAAGTGATAGACTATGACGACCAGACCGAGAACTGGCTTCTGAAGGTGGAGGACGCGGAAGGTAAAGAATTGTTGTTGCCTTTCCATAATGAATTTATTGTCAATATCATTCATGATGACCGCATATTGGAAATGCGGTTGCCAGAAGGCTTGCTTGAACTATATAAATGAAGAAGATGCAGAATACAGATCAAAAAAGGAATGTGGCTATTTTGGGCTCAACGGGTAGCATCGGATGCCAGGCATTGGATGTGATCCGTCAGCATAACGACCTTTATGAGGCTTATATCCTCACCGCTAACAACAGTGCAGACAAACTGATTCAGCAGGCGCGTGAATTCTTGCCCGAGGCCGTGGTGATTGCCAATGAAGCCCACTATGAGGAAGTGAAGGAAGCGTTGTCTGACCTGCCTATCAAGGTTTATGCGGGTTCGGATTCGCTGTGTGATGTGGTGACCGACAGCAATGTGGATATCGTGCTTGGATCTATGGTGGGTTTTGCCGGTCTGCGTCCCACAGTCAGTGCCATCAAGGCTGGCAAATACATTGCCTTGGCCAACAAGGAGACGCTTGTGGTAGCTGGCGAATTGATTAAGCAATTGGCCTACGACCATCATGTACCTATTCTGCCCGTGGATTCAGAGCATTCCGCCATCTTCCAGTGTCTGGAGCCAGGCAACCCTGTGGAGAAAATCCTGCTAACCGCCTCTGGTGGTCCATTCCGTAAATACAACCCCGAGCAGATAGCCACCGTGACCAAGGATCAGGCGTTGGCGCATCCCACTTGGAATATGGGTGCCAAGATTACGATTGACTCCGCCACCTTGATGAATAAAGGTTTTGAGGTAATAGAGGCCAAGTGGCTTTTCGATGTGTCGCCTGAGCAGATTCAGGTGGTGGTCCATCCACAGTCGGTGATTCACTCCATGGTGCAGTTTGAGGACGGTGCGGTGAAGGCTCAGTTAGGTATGCCCGACATGCGTCTCCCCATTCAGTATGCCTTCAGCTATCCCCGTCGTCTGAAGTCTGATTTCGAGCGTCTCGACTTCTTCCAACTCAAGGATTTGACTTTCGAGCGTCCTGACGCCGACCGCTTCCGCTGTCTGGCTTTGGCCTACGAGGCTTTGCGTCAGGGTGGCAATATGCCTTGCATCGTCAATGCCGCTAACGAGGTGGTGAACCTGGCTTTCCGTCAGGACCTCATCGGTTTCACTGACATCGCTCGTGTGATAGAGCAAACCATGCGTAAGGCGACGTTCACTCGCGAGCGTTCGATAGATGTTTATCTCGCCACTGATGCCGAGGCAAGGCGGATAGCAGAAGAATTGATTGCTAAATAAGAACAAGGATAAAACAACAGTTAATAAATTTAAGGTAAAAAGTGAACATTGTACTAATTAAAGCCCTCCAACTGATTTTGTCACTGACAATTCTGGTGGTGCTTCATGAGGGCGGCCATTTTTTCTTCGCCAAACTGTTTAAGGTGAGGGTGTTGAAGTTTTATGTGTTTTTCAATCCCATGTTTCACCTCTTCAGCACCTACGACACCTGGTTTCGCCGTCTTTTCAAGAAGACCCCCGTCGAGGTACCTGTGAAAGTGGAGAAAGACGAGGATGGCAAAGAGCAAAAGGAGAAGGAGTATGTAGGCACAGAGTATGGTATCGGATGGTTGCCTCTTGGTGGTTACTGTGCCATTGCTGGTATGATTGATGAGACCAATCAGAAACTCGACAGCGAGCCGAAACCATACGAATTCCGCACAAAACCCGCTTGGCAGCGATTGCTCATCATGGTGGGCGGTGTGTTGGTGAACCTTCTGCTGGCTTTCTTCATCTATTCGATGATAAAGTTTTATTATGGTGACAGTTACGTCCGTCCCCAGGACATGACCTATGGCCTGAAGTTCAATGAGGATGGTAAGAACGCAGGTTTTCAGGATGGTGATATCATCATCCGCACCGACGACAAGGAAGTCAAGACTTTCACTGTGGCGCTCATGCGCGACATCTCGAACGCGGAAACAGTAACCGTGCTTCGACGTGGAAAGGAAACCGTGCTCACCATGCCAGATGATTTGAGTCTACTGAAAATGGCTGAGGCCGAGCCTCCTTTTGTAGATTATCTTTTGCCTTTCAAGGTCGATTCTGTGCTCAGTGGCACACCAGCCGAGAAGATTGGCATGAAGAAGGGTGATGTGGTGACATCGTTCAACGGTGTTCCTATTGCTTCGTATAATGACTTCACCTACCAGATACTTCGTCTTCAGGACGCTGTCGGAGAGGATGCGACAGCTGCTGACAGTCTCAATTTGCGGACTGTGCAGTTGGTGCTGAACAATACAGACACGGTAAATACCGTCTTGACTTCGGAGTTCAAGATTGGCATCATCAACGCCATGCCCGATTACAAGGTGACCGAGCGTAAATACGGTTTCTTCGAGTCGTTCCCCGCAGGAATCAAGTATGGATGGAACATTTTGGGCAATTATGTGGACGACCTCAAGTATATCTTTACGAAAGAAGGGTCGAGAAGTGTAGGAGGTTTTGTCACCATGGGCAAAATTTTCCCTGATTCGTGGAACTGGTACAGTTTCTGGAACCTTACCGCGTTCTTCTCCATCATTTTGGCATTCATGAACATATTGCCTATTCCCGCCCTCGATGGTGGACATGTCCTTTTCCTGCTCTATGAGATTATCGTGGGGCGAAAACCTGGTGACAATTTCATGAAGAGAGCGGAGATGGTAGGTCTATTCATCCTTCTCGCACTTCTCATCTATGCCAATGGAAACGACATTCTCCGGCTTTTCGGCATCTGATAGCAGGCTTTTGATGTTAGCAATTTAGCATTGTGAGGGTACGATTTCAAATCACAATAGAGTAAACAAATTGAAAATAAGAATCAAAACTAAATATACCAAATGACAGCAAATGAAATTAGGGAGTCTTTCAAGAAGTTCTTTGAAAGCAAACAACACCTTATAGTGCCGTCCGCCCCAATGGTCATTAAGGACGACCCTACACTGATGTTCACCAATGCAGGTATGAACCAGTTCAAGGACATCATCCTTGGCAACGTACAACCTAAAAGCCAGCGCATGGCTGACTCTCAGAAGTGCCTTCGCGTGAGTGGTAAGCACAACGATTTGGAGGAAGTGGGTCATGACACCTACCACCACACTATGTTCGAGATGCTTGGCAACTGGAGTTTCGGTGATTATTTCAAGAAGGAGGCGATATCCTGGGCATGGGAATATATTGTGGATGTGCTTAAAATCAACCCTAAGGACCTTTATGCTACTGTATTTGAAGGTTCGCCCGAAGAAGGGCTGGAGCGCGACAATGAGGCTGCGGCTATTTGGGGACAGTTCCTGCCTGCCGACCACATCATCAACGGAAACAAGCACGACAATTTTTGGGAAATGGGTGACACGGGTCCCTGTGGTCCCTGCTCCGAACTGCATATTGACTCCCGCAGCGAGGAGGAGAAAGCAAAGGTGTCAGGTAAGGACCTTGTCAACAAGGACCATCCCCAGGTGATTGAAATCTGGAACCTGGTGTTCATGCAATACAACCGCAAGGCTGACCAGAGTCTTGAACCACTGCCAGCCAAGGTGATAGACACAGGCATGGGCTTCGAACGCTTGGTGCGAACCTTGCAAGGCAAGACTTCCAACTACGACACTGATGTGTTCCAGCCTGTCATCAAGGTCATTGGCGACCTCACTAATCTCGAGTATGGCAAGGATGAGCAAGTGGATGTAGCCATGCGCGTGGTGGCCGACCACCTCAGGGCAATCGCTTTCTCCATCGCAGACGGCCAGTTGCCCAGCAACGCCAAGGCCGGCTATGTCATCCGCCGTATCTTGCGTCGTGCCGTCCGTTATGGCTATACTTTCCTCGGCCAAAAAGAGGCGTTTATGTACAAACTCATGCCAACGCTTGTGCGCGAGATGGGCGATGCTTATCCTGAGTTAAAGGCACAGCAGGAACTGATCATGAAGGTGATGAAGGAAGAGGAGGATGCCTTCCTCCGCACACTTGACAATGGTATCAAATTGCTCAATCAGATAATAACCGACACCAAGGACGAGGGCAAGACGGAGATTCCTGGTGACAAGGCTTTCACCTTGTTCGACACCTTTGGTTTCCCGCTCGACCTGACTGAACTGATTTGCCGAGAGAGTGGCATGACTGTCGATGAGAAAGGATTTGAAACTGAGATGCAGAAGCAGAAGCAACGCGCCCGCAATGCCGCTCAGGTGGAGACTGGCGATTGGATTGTGCTGAGTGAGGGCGAGAGTGCCTTTGTGGGTTATGACTTCACAGAATACACCTGCCACATCTTGAAATACCGCGAGGTAAAACAGAAGAAAGGTATGGTCTATGAGGTGGTGCTCGACACCACTCCTTTCTACGCAGAGATGGGCGGTGAGGTCGGCGACACTGGTGTGTTGGTGAGCGAAAACGAGAGCATCGATGTCATTGACACGAAGAAAGAGAACAACCTCGCTATCCATATTGTGAACAAACTTCCAGAGAATCCAGAAGCAGAGTTCATGGCTTGTGTGGATGTGGAGCGTCGTCGTGCCATCGAGGCCAACCATACCTGCACACATTTGCTTGATGAGGCTTTGCGCGAGGTGCTTGGCACCCATGTGGAACAGAAGGGTTCGTTGGTTAGTGAGAACGGTTTGCGTTTCGACTTCTCCCACTTCGAGAAGGTCACACCTGAGCAGATACGTGAAGTGGAGCATATTGTCAATGAGCGCATCCGCCAGAACATTCCTCTTCAAGAGTATCGTGACCTTCCCATGGAGGAAGCCAAGAAATTGGGTGCTATTGCACTGTTTGGTGAGAAGTACGGCGACAAGGTACGTGTTATCCAGTTCGGTACTTCCGTGGAGTTCTGTGGTGGATGTCACGCCCAGGCTACCGGATGTTTGGGTATGGTGAAGATTACCTCTGAGAGTTCCATTGCTGCCGGTGTGCGCCGTATCGAGGCCATCACGGGCAAGGCTGTTGAAAACATGCTCGACTCTGTTCAAGACACTTTGACGCAAATCAAGACGTTCTTCAACAACACGCCTAACCTTGTGGGTGCTATCCAGAAATACATCAACGAGAATGATGACTTGAAGAAACAGGTGGAGACTTTCAAGGCACAGAAGGTGGCTGAATTGAAGAAGACACTGATGGAAATGGCCCATGAGGTGAATGGCACCAAGGTGATTGCCCGTATGGTGCCTGTGGATGCCCAAGGAGCCAAGGATCTTGCTTTCCAATTGCGCGCACAGATTCCCGAGCGTCTGCTTGTGGTCATCGGTGCGTCAGGAGAGGCTAAGCCCACATTAACTGTTGCCCTTACCGACGACCTCGTTGCTGAGGGAATGAATGCTGGTAAGATGATTCGTGAGGCCGCCAAACTGATGCAGGGAGGTGGTGGTGGCCAGCCTCATTTCGCTACTGCAGGTGGTAAGAACATGGATGGTCTCAAGTCTGCTGTAGATAAGGTAGTGGAGTTGGCGCTGATGTAAATCTTTTATGGAACGTGACGCGTTGCATCCCTTCCCTACATAACATAAAACGAAAAGACCTGGCACTTGCTAATGCAGGTGCCAGGTCTTTTCGCTGTGTATTGTCGTTTACTTACCCATGGCTTTGAGCATGACTTCGGCGTAGCGTTTGCCAATCATGCGGTAGCCTTCAGCAGTGAAGTGCAGACGGTCGGGTGCGCCTGGGCAACCTTTCGACGACACCACATGGGCTGTCGGGATGGTCTGTGGCAACGACTGGATAATCTCATTCATGCTGGCGCAAGCACCTCCCTCAAGAACTTCTCCGGCAACGAGGGGAACGTCTTTGGCTTGAAGATGGAGGTCTTGAAGCAGGCAGTGATAGAGGTAATCAACTTTTGCCGGCCATTCCTTGTCACCGGTGTTGGAGCATCCCTGATGGAGCAGGATTCCCTTGATGACGCCTTGGTGGCTGGCACGCAGGACGCAGTCCAGCACACGTATATATGGGAGGTCGTCATAACTGTGCATGATGCCTTGGAACCATCCAGCCTCTTTGCTGACAGTCTTGGGGTCGTAGTCCTTGAACAAGTGCTCAATGCGGCATCCGCCGATGGCGACATGGATGACACCGACCTTGATGCTGTCGGGTAGCTTCTCCACCATGGTTCTGCCGAAGTAGTCGGCTGGTGTCAGACCCGAGAATGGGCGGCAGAGTGGTGGAGTGGCGGTGTACCATTCATATTTCTTACGTGCCTCTCCGTGATGGTTACCTTGGTTGGCTTCGTAATCTACAGCGGCCATCACTTGGAAACGGGGATTCACACCCTCATAGTCTTGTGCTTCTGGACGTGCCGCACCTTCCATGTTCGACTGCCCGATGCAGATGTAGATGTAGAAATTGGGGTCGGGGTTCGACCTGAAACGGTCCGACTGTGAAAGGAAGTCCTGTGTGGTCTTGGAGTCGCCATACAACCCCTCGATGACCTGTCCATTCATGGTTCCTGTACCTAAGGTCAGGAACATTGCCAATGTGGCTGCATACTGTTTGAAAGTGATAGTTCTCATCTTTATTATTATGTTTTGTTAGTTGATTGTCAATCTCCTTCTGTCATTGTCTGACAGGGTGTTTTTTTGATGTGTCCTGCAGTTTCTTTGCAAAGTTAACGATTATCTATAGTTGCCTCGTTCACCTCCGTAACGAAAACTGTCAGTGTTGAAACATGATTGAAAAAAGATACCACTGGCATCAATCAACGTCCTCCAAAAAACATTTACCTTGAAACATTTGACTCCAGCACATTTATATTACTATATGTGATTATACGCATAAATATGATAAATTTTCATTTTCTTTTTGCATAATTCAGAAATATTTCGCAAATTTGCATATTAATGGGAAATATGGGGCTATTAGATGTCCTATTATCTTTTCCATATCCGAAAGAAACTAACCCGAAACGTATAAACTAAACTTAATCATAATGAGAATCTTTACTGCGTTGATGATGTGTGCGTCGCTGATGGCGATGTCAGCACAAGCGAAGCCCCAACCCAAATTCCAGGTGAAGAAACAAGTTGAGGCCAGGAAGACCACTGAGATGGTTGTGAAAGTAAACGACTACTGGCAGAGTCATCATAAGACAGAGTGCCGCGGTTTCTGGGATAATGCCGCATATTATACAGGTAATATGGCAGCATACGAACTGACCAAGAAACCAGAGTACTTGCAGTATGCTAAGGGATGGGCTGAATACAACAAATGGTGCGGAGCCACTGAACAGGACCCACAGAAATGGGAGTACAAGACCTACGGTGAGGACATGCGCCACGTGCTTTTCGCCGACTGGCAGATTTGTTTCCAAGTATATATCGACCTCTACAACATCGAGGGTGGCGAGAAGAAGATTGCCCGTGCCAAGGAGGTTATGAATTATCAGGCCAGTATGCCTGACGTGGATTTCTGGTGGTGGAGCGATGCCCTCTATATGGG
>CACYEC010000025.1 GCA_902773225.1 uncultured Bacteroidales bacterium | reverse complement strand
TTAGCAACATATTTCAACACACTAACTTTTAAAAACTCTAATCTATGGGAATTCCTGGCTATTTCTGGCTAATACCCTTAGCCTCAGTCGTTGCACTGGCGATGGCTTATTATTTCTTCTCTACGATGATGAAGGAAAGCGAGGGCACACCTCGTATGGTGGAAATCGCTGAGTATATCCGAAAAGGTGCGATGGCCTATCTCAAACAACAGTATAAGGTGGTCGCCATCGTTTTCATCGTTCTTGCTGTCTTCTTCGCTTTTCTTGCCTACGTTGTGGGCGTGCAGAATCCTTGGGTGCCTGGCGCGTTCCTCACCGGTGGACTTTTCTCCGGACTGTCGGGATTTTTCGGTATGAAAACCGCAACCTACGCATCAGCACGTACTGCCAATGCGGCAAGAACTGGACTCGACAAGGGATTGAAAATCGCATTCCGTAGCGGAGCCGTCATGGGACTGACTGTCGTCGGCTTGGGACTGCTTGACGTCGCACTCTGGTTCCTCATCCTCCGTTCGGTCGGCCACTATGACCTGATAGCCATCACCACCACTATGCTTACTTTCGGTATGGGTGCTTCCACCCAGGCCCTTTTCGCACGTGTGGGAGGTGGAATCTACACCAAAGCCGCTGACGTGGGCGCTGACCTCGTCGGCAAGTATGAGGCAAACATACCAGAAGACGACCCGAGAAATCCTGCAACCATCGCTGATAATGTGGGCGATAATGTGGGTGATGTGGCAGGTATGGGTGCAGACCTCTATGAAAGTTACTGCGGAAGTATTCTTTCCACTGCCGCGCTTGGAGCGACTGCTTTTGCCACCTCAAGCATCGAGGGTATGCAACTCAAGGCTGTGCTGGCGCCAATGATTATTGCCGCTGTGGGCATCTTCCTCTCACTCATTGGCATCTATATGGTGAGAACCAAAGAGGGTGCTACGATGAAAGACCTTCTGCACTCACTCGGTCTGGGCACCAATGTCAGTGCCGTTCTTATCGCCGTGGCTACTTTCTTCATCCTTTACTTGCTTGGAATTGAAAACTGGGTCGGTATCTCGTTTTCCGTGCTGACTGGCCTCGCCGCAGGTGTGATTATCGGACAGGCAACGGAGTATTACACCAGCCAATCCTACAAACCCACACAGAAAATATCAGAGGCAAGCCAAACAGGACCTGCCACCGTGATTATCAAAGGCATCGGAACAGGTATGATATCGACTTGTATTCCTGTTTTCACCATTGCTGTGGCTATTGTACTCAGTTATCTTTGCGCCAATGGATTCCATCTGGAAATGAATGCGCAGAACATGGCTACAGGACTCTATGGCATCGGTATCGCTGCTGTCGGTATGCTTTCCACCCTGGGAATTACCCTCGCTACTGACGCTTACGGACCTATAGCAGATAATGCCGGTGGAAATGCCGAGATGTGTGAACTGGGTGAGGATGTCAGAAAACGTACAGACCAACTCGACGCTCTCGGAAACACCACTGCCGCAACAGGAAAGGGATTCGCTATAGGAAGTGCCGCCCTTACCGCACTCGCACTGCTCGCTTCTTATATCGAGGAAATCAAAATCGGTATGGTCAGAATCGGACAGGAGACCATGCAGTTGGCTACAGGAGATGTGGTGGAAACCGCCAAAGCCTCCATTCTCGACTTCATGGACTACTTCCAAATCAATCTTATGAATCCTATTGTCCTGGTTGGCATCTTTATCGGGTCAATGACTGCATTCCTCTTCTGCGGACTCACTATGGGGGCTGTCGGGCGAGCGGCACAAACCATGGTGGAAGAGGTCAGGAGGCAGTTCCGAGAAATCAAAGGCATTCTTGAAGGCAAAGGCACCCCCGATTACAGTCGCTGTGTGGAAATATCCACTAGAAGCGCACAGAGGGAGATGATTGTTCCTTCCATATTGGCTATTCTTATCCCTGTTGTGGTTGGTATACTCTTTGGAGTCGCAGGTGTGATGGGCTTACTCTGCGGAGGACTCAGCACTGGCTTTGTGCTGGCCATCTTCATGGCCAACTCGGGTGGCGCTTGGGATAACGCCAAGAAAATGGTGGAGGAAGGGCATTTTGGAGGTAAAGGTTCAGACTGCCATAAGGCCACCATCGTGGGCGACACCGTAGGAGACCCGTTCAAGGACACATCTGGACCAAGTCTCAATATCCTCATCAAATTGATGTCAATGGTCAGCATTGTCATGGCCGGGCTTACTGTCGCTTGGCACATTTTCTGATTCCTATGGTAATGGAGCGCGGGCGGATCCAGACGTACTATACACCGAAGGAAAAGTCCGCGCTCATACATTGAAAACTGGAATAATATACGGATTTTTGAATATTTATTGAAAAAAAGTGCTACGAATCATAAATTAAATTAAATAATTGGTTTCGTATGAACTATTTTACATACCTTTGCACATGTCATGACACGGAAAAACCTATATATCATTAGTGGACCCAATGGAGCAGGAAAGACAACGGTCTCTATGACGCTCCTCACTGAGGTGTTCAATTGTAGGGAATACGTGAATGCAGATGCAATAGCAGTGGGGCTCTCGCCTTTCAATCCAGAGTCGATGGCATTGCTGGCGGGGAGGTTGATGCTGACAAGGATTGAGGACCTGCTCTCAAGGGACGAGACTTTCGCACTCGAAACCACCCTCGCGACGAGGTCTTATCGCAATCTCGTTAGAAGAGCGCAACAACAGGGCTATTTTGTTTCGCTCGTCTATTTCTGGCTCGAATCGCCTGAAGTGGCCATTCAGCGCGTGGCGCTCAGAGTCAGTGAGGGAGGACACAACATACAAGAAGAGGTGATACGGAGAAGATACAGCGCGGGAATGAAGAACTTCTTCAACATCTATATGCCAATTGTGGATTATTGGATGCTCGTGGACAATACCAGGACACCAAGAACCATCGTGGCCGAAGGCGGTTTTGAACGCGCCCCTATGATTAGAAATGTAGAACGTTATAATTTGATTTATAATTATGGTAATACTAAGGTCGATTAAAGAATGGATGTCCATGAGCAAAACCTTGACTGAAGGTTTGGAATTGGCTGAATACCGTATGATTCGGGAAAAAGCAGAACGCCATCAACAGACTATGCAGGGTACAAAGAAAGTACCTGCTGAGTGGCTTCTTGAAGAACTCTATCACGAAAATGTCTGACACTCGGGATTTCCAGTGGCTTTTCTGCTCTCACTGAATCTTTTTTATCGACAAGGAAGGTGTGCTGAAGAAGCGTGCCCTTAATGAAGGCGGAATACGCCGTTCTGATGTTTTGGCGCCATGTTTGGCGCCTTTTTTTATGACATTTTCCCAAGAAATCATAACAATGCTTTTTTTTTCTTTCTGATTGTCAAAAAAACGTCTGCTGACATGATGGATTCCAACTCTTTTGTGTATCTTTGCTTATAAATGGATTGTTAATAGTTGGAATAGATTGTATCACATAAAATAAAACAAGACACTATGGCTATTATTATTTTTATTGTTATTGTCGCTTTGGTAGGTATCTATCTTGTCAGCATCTACAACCGATTGATTGGGCTGCGCAACAACCGAGAGAATGCGTTTGCAAACATCGATGTGCAACTCAAACAACGCTACGACCTCATCCCGCAACTTGTAGAGACAGTGAAGGGATATGCAAAGCATGAGAAGGAAACACTCGAGAACATCATCAGACTACGCTCCGCTGCCATGGGAGCAACAACCATCGACGGGAAAATTCAGGCTGAGAATGCACTCTCAAGCGCACTCAGTGGACTCAAAGTCTCTCTCGAGGCTTATCCTGACCTGAAGGCAAACCAAAATTTCCTCCAACTGCAGAACGAAATCGGCGACATCGAGAACAAACTCGCATCTGTAAGACGTTTCTTCAACTCTGCCACCAAAGAGTATAACGTTGCCGTACAGCAGTTCCCAGGCAACATCGTGGCTGGATTGTTCGGTTTCCATAAGGAAGCCATGTTCGAGGTGCCTGAGGCTGACAGACAGCAGTACGACAAGGCTCCCGAAATCAAGTTCTAATGAAGGAACATATCAGTTCTAAGCATTTAGACAGACACCATAGAAGATGAAGTACGTGGGGATATACACACAGCAAACGAGGAACAATATCTACAGCATATTGCTGTTGATATTGTTTCCCGTCATTTTGTTGGCTATGGTGTGGCTTTTCCTTACGCTCGTCAATTACGGAGCGGGTCCCTACTACGATGACTTGGGCAACCCCCACTATGAGGTCTATTGGGACATGGTGGTGCAGGAGTTCCTGCAGGCCTTGCCGTGGGTGGTAGGCATTGTGGCGGTATGGTTCACCATCGCCTATTTCTATAACACTTCCATGATTCGGCTCTCCACAGGAGCAAAACCGCTCACGAGAAAGGAGAACATGAGGGTGTATAACATTGTAGAGAACCTCACGATGGCTTGTGGGATGCCCATGCCGCAAATCAATGTCATCAACGACCCACAACTCAATGCTTTCGCCAGCGGAATTGACGATAAGACTTACACTGTCACACTCACAACTGGTATCATCGACCTACTTGATGATGAGGAACTCAAAGGGGTGGTGGGACATGAACTCACACATATAAGAAACAGGGACACCAGGTTGCTCATTATCAGCATCATTTTTGTCGGAATCATGTCAACCATCATGTCTGTCGCCACAAGAGTGATGTTTAACATGGTGAGGTTTGGCGGAACATCAAGAAGAAGTTCAAGAGACTCTAAAGGAGGGGGGATGGCAATTATTGCCGTCATCTTCATCGCTATCATTTGCGCGGCTATAGGTTATTTCTTTACTCTTCTCACAAGATTCGCCATCTCGCGTAAACGTGAGTTCATGGCCGATGCTGGAGGTGCTGAACTCTGTGGCAACCCTCTGGCGCTGGCAAGCGCCCTCAGAAAGATTTCAGGAAACCCTGGCTTGTCAAACGTCAAGAGGGAGGATATAGCACAACTATTCATCATCAAACCTAAAATGGCGGCTCAAGGATTCTCCAACTTCCTCTCTGGCTTGTTCAGTACACATCCAAGCACAGAGGAGAGAATACGCATCCTCGAGCAGTTCTGATGAGTTCTTCTGAATAGGTGTTCCCTATCGTAGCACTGCTCACTTGTGGCTTTTTTTCATAGGCTGTTGAAAAAAACTTGCCACGATGTTTCTCCATGTCGTTTACAATCGCTATATTTGCATTGAATCACGCTACCATGCTTGTCCATATCAAGATGGAAAGGGGTAGCAATGACTGTATTTTATTGTTCAACATAAACTTAAAGTATCTCAAAAATGAAGCCAACACTATTCTTACTCGCTGCCGGTATGGGAAGCCGTTATGGGGGACTGAAGCAACTCGACGGTCTCGGACCTAACGGTGAAACTATTATGGACTATTCTATCTACGATGCCATTCGCGCCGGTTTCGGAAAAATCGTGTTCGTTATCCGAAAGGATTTCGAAGAGCAGTTCCGTACACAAATTCTTTCTAAATATGAGGGACGCATACCAGCTGAACTCGTGTTCCAGAGCCTCGACGCACTGCCAGAGGGATTCTCTGTGCCTGAGGGACGTGTGAAGCCATGGGGTACCAACCATGCCGTACTCATGGGAAAGGACGCTATCAAAGAACCTTTCTGCGTCATCAATTGCGACGACTTTTACGGACGCGATGCTTTCGCTACTATTGGTAAGTTCCTCAGCGAACTGCCTGAAGGCAGCAAGAACAAGTATGCGATGGTCGGTTTCCGCTGCTGTAACACACTCAGCGAGAACGGTACTGTGGCTCGTGGAATCTGTGTGTATGACGACAACCATCACCTCACCGATGTGGTGGAGCGCACTGAAATCATGAGAGTGGATGGACCTATCTGCTACAAGGACGAAGATGGCAAATGGGTCGCTGTGGAGGAGAACGTACCTGTCAGCATGAACATGTGGGGATTCACACCCGACTACTTCCAGTACAGCGAGGAATATTTCAAGGAGTTCCTGGCCGACCCGAAGAACATGACCAATCTCAAGGCTGAGTTCTTCATTCCATTGATGGTCAATAAACTCATCAATGAGGGAACTGCTACCGTGGAAGTCCTCGACACCACAAGCAAGTGGTTCGGCGTGACTTACGCAGCCGACCGCGAGGATACTGTGAAGCGCATTCAGGCTCTCGTCGATGCCGGTGAGTATCCTGCAAAACTCTTCTAATCTCTCCCTGCAATCTATTAGGGGGTGCATGCAACGCATGCACCCCCTTTTCTCTTGAGTGTTTCGGTGAATCCGTTTTTTCGTTTAATCGTTTTTTCGTTTATGGTCTTTTCTAAAAACCGCTTGCGATTTTATTGATAATTCCATAAAATTCTTAATATCAGCAGAATGGAAATTCGAAAATTCGATAATTCGTGATAAATAGAACATCCCTTAATCGAAATCTCCCCCAAAAGTTTTTATCCATTGACGAACTCTTTCAGTCTTGATGTCTCTCCTGCGAGAATGAGCGTGTCGCCTATCTCAATGGTCATCTTGGGATTGGGGTTCATATAGTATTCTCCATTCCTCTCTACGCCCATGATGATGCAGTGCGCATTCTCCCTGATGCGGCTGTCGATAATCGTCTTGCCATGAATGTTGTCGGAATCACTGACCGTGAAATGCTCAAGCGACACCATCGCAGGATCCTCGCGGTTGCCTGACTCGTTGATACTCTGGTCCAGCATCTTCTGGAATGCGTCTATCTGAGAGTCACTGCCCGCAGCGATGATACGGTCGCCGGGATAGATGCTCTCGTCACCACCAGGGATGAAGATATGCATCCCGCTGCGGACAATGCAGACGATGCTCACACCGCTCACGCTCCTTATAGACAAACTTTTCAACTTCTTGCCACAGAAGTCGGAATCAGCGCTCACGTCGAACTCCGAGATATGTATATCGTAGTTCAATAAAGACTTGACTGTGCTGTTGCGCATGGCTCGACGTTCCTCGGCCGAAATTTCACGGGCAGTGAAATTCTGATTGAAGGCCTGTTCCAACTTGCGGGAACGCTTTCTGATGCTGTGTGAGAAAGAGAAGGCTAACACCACAAAGAATGACAGCACAATGATGACACCGGCATTGAAACTGAAGATGTTGGCGATGGCGAAGAACACAAAGGCCATGCTCAACAACAGACGGAGGATGAAGATTCCCGAAAGAAACGCCTTCTGCATGCTGCCTGTGTTCCATAATTGCCGAGCTTCGGAATTGTTGGTGTGCTTCAAGGCGATGTTGAATATCAAGGGAGAGGTGGCACCCAGAATAAGGGCGCAGGAGAGGGCCTTGATGCCAAACTCAGGCCAACGAAGACCCAATACGGTCACCCCATCGCTACCATCGCCAATGAACGACTCGAAATAGGGATGGATGTAGGAGAAGTAGATGACGTATGCGAATATCGTCACCACACCATTGACAAACACACTTACCAATGCCTTTTTCAAGTAGATTTTCCAAAGGCTCTCTGCACTTGTGCTGTTCCTGATTTTTGAATAGTTCTCAAGCCACAATTTGAAACCTTCGCTGCTGTGACGTTCGATGAAGTGAAGGGTGGGAATGGACAAACGCATGATGTAGGGAGTCAGGAACGTGGTCACAACAGATACTGCCACAACAATGGGGTAGAGAAAGTCGGCTGTCACATGAAGACTCTGGCCCAAAGTGGCGATGATAAATGCGAACTCACCAATCTGAACAAGAGAGAAACCCGTCTGGAGAGATACACGCAACGACTGCCCCGATAATAATGTTCCCGTGCTGGCGAAGATAATCTGACCCACAATCACAGTGATGGTGATGATGAGAATCGGAAGCCAGTGTGTGACCAGCATGCTCGGGTCAATCATCATGCCCACCGACACGAAAAAGATGGAACCGAAGATGTCTTTGATGGGTTTCACCAAACGTTCCACACGCTCTGCCTCAAGCGTTTCTGCCAACAGACTGCCCATCACAAAGGCACCAAGGGCAGAACTGAAACCCGCTTTCATGGCCAGCATCACCATGCCTAAGCACAAACCGATGGAGAAGATGGTCATTGTCTCGTCGTTCAGGTGTTTGCGGAAACGCTTCAAGAACGACGGCAGAATCATAATGCCAAGCACAAACCACAACACCAAGTAAAAAACCAGTTTCATGATTTCACCCACCAATTCCGAACCTTCGAAACTGTTGCTCACCGCAATTGACGACAGCAATACCATCAATACCACTGCGAACAGGTCTTCAATGACAAGAATACCGAAACATACATTCACAAAATGATGCTTGCTCAATCCCATATCTTCTATGGCCTTGAACACAATTGTGGTTGATGACATACATAACATGCCACCTAAGAACAGGGAGGTCATTGAACCCCAGCCCAGCAACTGACCTATCAGGTAGCCTGATAACATCATGCCGACCACAATCACCATGGCCGCCACGACTGCTGTACTGCCCATCTTCAGTAACTTCTTGAAACTGAACTCCAAACCCATTGAGAAGAGCAGAAACAAAACACCAATTTGTCCCCATGTCTCAACACCCTCAATGTCGCTAATCCACGCCTCGCCCAAAACGTATGGACCTACCATCAGACCAGCTACGATATATCCCAGCACCACTGGCTGCTTGAACAGTTTGAATAACAGGCTCACAATGCCTGCCGTCAGCATGATGACGCACAAATCCTGTATCATTCTCTCACTACTCTGTTAAAGTGACTTTAAAATTGTTTGTTGTTTTTATCTCTAATCCAAGTGATTCACTATCTATGATGGATTTGGAAAGTCATTATTGTCATTTTCCTGCAACTCTTCAGAACTCTCGTCCAAACGATTACCCCATAGGTAATAGTTGGTCTCACGGGTAATCACATTCGATAAGAGCAACAACGACACAAGGTTGGGTATGGCCATCAGGGCATTCATAATGTCGGCGATGTTCCAAACCAGGCCAAGACTCATGATAGAACCCAAGACGATGGCACCAATCCAGAACACGCGGTAGATGCTCACACCTCGACGGCTGCTGAGGTATTCCACGGCTCGTTCACCGTAATAACACCAGCCCAGAATCGTGGAGAAGGCGAACGTGATGATGCCTATCGTCAGAATGGGGGTGCCAACAATAGGTATACGGGCAAAGGCTTCCTTCGTCAGAAGACCACCGTCCTGATAGTCTATCTCAGGATAGGCGAGGATGCTCGTCACTATCACCAAACCTGTCATCGCGCATATCACAACCGTGTCCCAAAACGTGCCTGTAGATGACACAAGGGCCTGACGGACAGGATTACGGGTCTGTGCCGCGGCTGCTACTATGGGAGCGGAACCCATACCCGACTCGTTGGAGAACAAACCTCGGGCGATACCAAAACGGGCTGCGGCCATCACGGTGCTTCCTATAGCACCACCAACTATCGATTGGTTGCTGAAAGCGCAACTCATAATCAAGCGGAGTGCCTCCATGATATACTGGTGGTTCACACATAATATATATATACAGCCTAATACATAAAACAGGGACATCAACGGCACAAATTTCGTGCAGATGTTCGATATGCTCTTGATGCCGCCAAAAATCACCAAACCAACAAGCGTCGCAATTGCCACACCTACAACCACACGGACATAAATGGGGTCGAATGTCCCGTCGGCAAGAATGGCAATGTTCTCGCTGATGGCATTGGCTTGCACTGTGTTGCCGATGCCGAATGCGGCGATGGCGGTGAAGACTGAGAAAAGGACGGCAAGCCAATGAGCGTGAAGACCTTTGTCCAAAGCGAACATCGGACCACCCAACATACGGCCTGAGGGTCTGCGCTCACGGTACTTGATGGCAAGGAGACCCTCACCGTATTTAGTCGAGATACCAAACACACCTGTAATCCAACACCAAAATACAGCGCCTGGACCACCTAAAGACACTGCCGTTGCTACACCAATGATGTTGCCTGTGCCTATCGTCGCAGCTAATGAAGTGGCTAAAGCACCGAATTGACTGACATCGCCTTTTGATTTGTCGTCTTTCTTAACGGATAATTGAATGGCCGTCCATAATTTTCGCTGCGGAAAACGTAAACGGATGGTCAGGTAAATGTGGGTACCTAAGAGCAGGATCATCATGGGCCAACCCCATAAAAATCCGCTGATATCGCTCATTACGTCGTTGATGCTCTGCATGAATCTGCTTTGTGTTTATGATTATGATGTTTTATGTTGTGTGTGCGCTAACTATGACAACTGGGCATGGGATAATTCCCCCAAATGGTGAATCTATGGTGCAAAGTTATGAATTTTAATCGGTTTAAATGCTATTTCAAGGGGTATATATAACAAAAAAATTGCTTATCTCACGACAAGCAATCTTTACTAACCTTAAAATAAATCTAATACCATGAAAAACACGTTGCAAAGATAGCGACTAATTTTATTACAACAAAGGATATAATTGTGAAAACGCACACAAGTTAACAATCATTAACATGTGTGCGCTAACTATAGTGAATTTGTTTGCATCCGTTAACAATTATGGGCGCGTCCATTTACCAAGTACACTGGCTGGAGAAAGTAACGGAAATCAACCCGAAAATACAGGTGGATTTCATTCCACATACAAAACCAACCCCTTCAGATACTCTCCTTCTGGATGGTAGATGTTGATGGGGTGGTCGGCTGGCTGGTGAAGTTGGTGCAGAATCCTTACTTTTCTGTGGGCGTAGGCGGCGGCTGTGAAGACGGCATTGCGGAAGTTGTCTTTAGTCACCACTTGGGAACAACTGAATGTGAACAGTATTCCACCTGGTGCTATCTTCTCCAATGCCTTCTGATTCAGTCGGGAGTAACCTTTCAAAGCATTGTGCAGGGCGTTTTTGTGCTTGGCGAATGCGGGCGGGTCGAGGATAATCAGGTTGTAGCTCTCGTCCATGTTATCCAAAAACTTGAAAGCATCTTCAGCGAAAGCCTGATGACGAGGGTCGCCGGGAAAGTTCAGCTCAACGTTGGCATTGGTCAAGTCGATAGCCTTTTGGCTGCTGTCAACAGAGTGAACCAGCTCTGCACCACCGCGCATCGCATAGAATGAGAAACCGCCTGTGTAGCAGAACATATTGAGTACCTTCATACCTCTGGAATACTGTTCCAGCAATTTCCTGTTCTCGCGTTGGTCAACGAAGAAACCTGTCTTCTGACCCTTCAGCCAATCGACATGAAACTTCAAACCGTTCTCCATCGCGATGTTGTCTGCATCCTTGCCTCCGGCAAGGAAACCGCTCTCTTCCAAAAGATTGGCTTTGTAGGGTAGGGTGGTGTCCGATTTGTAGTAGATGTGCTTCAATCGCCCTTTCATCAACTCTAACAAGCATTCTGCAATAATCTTGCGGTCTTTGTGCATACCCACACTGTGGGCTTGCATCACTGCCGTGGCATCGTAAATGTCGATGACCAGGCCGGGAAGACCGTCGCCCTCACCGTGTACCAGACGGAAGGAGTTGGTGTCGGACGATGTGGCCAGACCGATGCGTTCTCTCACCTTCAGCGCCTCACCAAGGTGACGTAGGTAATAGGCCTGGTCTATCGCTTCTCCTTCGAAACTCAGCACACGAACCATAATGCTGCCTATCTGGTAGTGGCCCGTGGCGATATAACGGTTGTCATTTGTATAGACCTCAACGACATCACCTTCCTCTGGCGATCCATCGAAATGGTGGATGGCACCGGAAAACACCCAAGGATGGTAACGGTTCAGTGAGTCTTCTTTATCCTTGCGAAGATATACTTTGGATGGATGGTTGTTCATGTTGTATGGTTTTGAGGCTTATTCTGGGAAAGAAGAAGGAAAACTGTTGTCGGATACAGGATTGGAAACTTTTGCCTTCAACAATGTGTAATCACCCGAATGCTTCAATTCGAGTATTTTATTGTAAATCTTGATGCAAGCCCAGGCATCGGTGGCGGCGTAAAGTTTCTGAGCGTCGCTCAGCACATCGGCCTCCCAGTTCGACAACTGCTGGCTCTTGGAAATCTTCTCGCCATACAGATTGGCGTAAAGTTTCTGAAGACTCATGTCTGCGATGCCCAGTTCCTTGGCTTCATGCTGTAACTCAATGAAATGGCCTGGAGTGAAGTTGTGACGCCTCTTGAGCATCAAGAAATCATCGTGAAGCGACAAACCCACCTTGGTGATGGTGCGGTCTTCCAACAACCGAATCAATGAAGGGGGAAGCCCTATGTGGTTCAGGCGAAACAGAAAGGCTGTGTTCTCTGTCGATATCTGCAGCAGAGCCACAAGGTGAGCCTGGCCACGATGGAATGTAGGTCGGGTCTCTGTGTCGATACCCAAAATGGGAGCGCTCATGAGGTAGTCAACGGCTTTGTCTGCTTCTTGAGCAGTGAGTATCGTGAATATGCGACCTTGGAAATGCACACGGGGCAAGGTGTTGAGGTCTTTTTTGTCGTATTTTTCTTTTAATGTGATCATCCCTTTCTTAATCATCTGGTTTATCAGCATCTCTCAGTGATGGTTCAAGACTCGTCTTCGAAAGTGTTGTAACATACTTCGTGAAGCGGACGCATCACGTTTACCAAACGCTGGCCCCAATAACTGGTGAAATTATCGTGGCACTGCGCGACAGCGGATGAACGTACTTCGTCTGTTCCGTCTCTGTAGGCGCTCACAAAGTTCTTCAAATCCTGATAGATGTCGGCCAGTTGTTCACTGACTGTGCACAGCACAGGTTGGTCGCTGTAGCGCATGTCTTCGACAAACACGTCCAAGAAATCATCTGAACTGCCCATCACGTAAGCGATGTTGGTGCGGACAATGTCGTAATTCTCCTCTGTCACGTAGTCGGATGGCAAATCGTCGTAATAATCATCTGTTACAGGGAGAAGCGAACCCTTCAGATACAGCAAGGGGAGGATTTTCAGCAAGGTGCTGACGAAATCCTCACGGCTGTGTTGAATGGCGTTCTCAACGAAAAGACAATACTCTACGGCAACGGTCACAAACTCTATCACACTGCGGGGAAGAGAATCAGATTCTTTATTGTAACTCATAACATCTGCAAAATTAGCAATTTTTCATAAATCTTACGATTATATTGCAAAGATATTACCTTTTCAAACGAAAAAAATAGTAACTTTGCAAGCGGTAAGGACGTCAAGCCCTGCTTTTTTACAGAATATGGCAAAGAATCAGAAAAATCAGAATAATACGAGAAAGTCAACAAGAAGCCAGAAGCAACGTGAGGACGAACTGAAACTGCTCGACATCTTCAAATTTGGAAACGACCTGTGGAGATTCATCCCGGGTCTCATTTTGCTTGTCGTTGCTGTTTTTATGTTTGTCGCCTTTTTTTCTTATCTCTTCACAGGAATGGCTGACTACAGCATACTCGAAAGGCTCACTTCCGAGGATGTGGCCAATGTGGACTACAAGTTCCGGAATGTCTGTGGGTCTATAGGCGCATGGATGGCTTATTTCTTCATCAACAAGTGCTTTGGACTGGCGGCTTTCATCATACCCGTCTTTCTCGTCATGCTCGGATTGTGGATGATGAAGGCTTACAAAATGAATATCTTCAAATGGTTCCTTTTGTTAGGCTTGCTCATGGTTTGGCTCAGTGTGGCCCTCACCACCGTCTATTTGTTTGTCAAGGGACTGCCTGTGTTCGACGACACTTTCATCAATCCTGGTGGAAATCATGGGAAAATTGCCGCAAACTACCTCTACCGACTTATCGGACAGCCCGGACTTATCGGTGTCTTGCTTGCCACAGCGCTCATCTATCTCATCTATGTCAGCAACAAGACGGTTGAATACATTCGAAAGGCGCTCCATCCAAAGGTCAACATCAAACGGATTTGGAAGAGAAAAGGCAAAGATGAAGAGGATGGAACTGACAACGACGACTTGGATGATGAGGATGATAACAAGGCTGTCGACGGACAGGATACCGATGATTCCTTGGATGATGGAGGTAAGGACGACCTCACGGATGGTGAAGGTTTCAACGTCGATGATGAAGGCGACAACGCCAATGTCATAGAATTTGATAAGGATGGAAACATCATCAACCATCATATCAACGATGACCGAAAGGACGAGGAGGTCATTGATGACGACCTTGACGATGACGACCAAGGTCCTAAGAAAAAGACACGGAACGGAAAGGATGAAGACGAAGAGGCGCAGTTCGAAGTCACGGCGGCGGAAAAAACCGAGACCGGAAACGGCATCGTTTATGGTTCTATAGAAAGTGAGTACGACCCTAAATTGTCGCTTAGTAACTACCATTACCCCACTCTCGACCTTCTTGCTGACAACGCCGACAGTATTCCTGCTGTCGATCTGGCTGAACAAGAGGAGAATCAGAAGAGAATACGAACCATACTCGACCAGTTCGGAGTCCAAATCAGTTCCATCAAGGCCACAGTGGGACCTACCATCACCCTCTTTGAAATCACACCTGCACCGGGAATCAGAATCTCCAAAATCAGGAATCTCGAAGACGACATCGCACTCAATCTGGCCGCAGAGGGTGTGCGTATCATCGCACCCATACCAGGAAAAGGCACCATAGGTATCGAGGTGCCTAACAAGAAGAAGAGCATTGTATCCATGAAGGGTGTGCTGGAAAGCAAGAAGTACCAGGAGTCGAACATGGAACTGCCTTGCGCACTCGGAAAGACCATCACAAATGAGGTCTTCATGGTCGATCTCGCCAAGGCACCGCACATGCTTGTCGCTGGTGCGACGGGTATGGGTAAGTCTGTCGGACTCAATGCCATTGTCACGTCCCTGCTTTACAAGAAGCATCCGTCGGAACTCAAGATTGTCATGGTGGACCCGAAAAAAGTCGAGTTCTCCATTTACAGCCCTATCGAGAACCATTTCCTCGCCAAACTTGAGGAAGAGGAGGAACCCATCATCACCGATGTGCAGAAGGTGGTCAAGACTCTCAAGTCGCTCTGCCAGGTCATGGACACACGATACGACCTACTCAAGAAGGCGAAGGTGAGGAACATCAAAGAGTATAACGAACTCTTTAAGGCGAGAAAACTCAACCCACAGAACGGACATGATTTCATGCCATACATCGTCGTCATCATCGATGAGTTCGGCGACCTCATCATGACCGCTGGAAAGGAGATAGAACTGCCCATCTGCCGTATCGCACAATTGGCACGTGCCGTGGGCATTCACATGATCATCGCAACACAGCGACCCACCACCAATATCATCACCGGTACCATCAAGGCCAACTTCCCCGCGCGTATCGCTTTCAGAGTGGCGGCCATGATTGACTCACGAACCATCCTCGACAGGCCTGGAGCCAACCAACTTATCGGAAAGGGCGACATGCTCTATCTGCAAGGCGCTGAACCCGTGCGTGTGCAATGCGCTTTTGTGGACACACCTGAGGTGTCGCGCATTTGCAAGTTCATAGAGGATCAACAGGGCTTCTCTCATGCGCTCTACCTGCCCGAGGTGGCGGAAGATGGCGACGAGGGAGGAACTACCAACAACGAGAGCCTCAAGCACCTCGACTCCATGTTCGACGAGGTGGCACGACTTGTCGTCTCCACACAACAAGGATCAACTTCATTCATTCAACGCAAACTGTCCATCGGGTACAACCGGGCGGGACGAATCATGGACCAACTCGAACTGGCTGGTATCGTCGGCTCACAGTCTGGAAGCAAACCCAGGGAGGTGCTTATCCAAGACCTCATGTCGCTCGAGGATTTACTTGCCAACCTGCCAAGATAGACTATTAATTTTCAAAATCAATATGATCATCAAAATGAAATCACTTGTCAAGCGGTGCCTCGCTTTCTGCATCACCCTCATTGTGGCGCAGACTCTCATGGCTCAGTCTGCCACATCCATACTCGACAAGACTGCTGCCAAGTTCAAAGCTGCTGGAGGCGTGAAGGCTTCGTTCACCATGGATGCCGGTTCTGGTCCCTCGTCTGGCACCATCAAACTTCAGGGAAATAAGTTCACCATCGATATCGGCGGTGAGTATGTCGTCTGGTTCGACGGGAAGGACATGTGGTCATACCTCAAGAACAACGACGAGGTCAACATCACCAATCCAACACCAAGCGAAATCGCGAAGATGAACCCCTATGCTTTCGTCAATCTCTACAAGAAGGGATACGTTGTCAAGATGGGTAAATCCACTGCCAAGTACTATGAGGTCACCCTCAAAGCAAAAGACAAGTCTTCTTCTCTGCAGAATGTGGTGCTGCATATCAACAAGGTCAATAACCAACCCATCATGATTGACATGAGCTCGCCCAAGACGGCAAACTTAATCAAAATCTCATCCTATCAGACCAATCTCAACTTCGACCCCTCAACTTTCGTCTTCAACAAGAAGAAATATCCCAGTGCCGAAGTCATCGATCTGAGATAGTGCTATACCAACATTTGCCCATAAAAACCATCATATCATTATAAGGTAACTTCTAAAAATCGCTGCGATTTCATCGATATTTCCATAAAATTCTTAATATCAGCAGAATAATAATTCGATAATTCAATAATTCGTGATAAATAGAATATCCCATAACACATAAAAACTCATCCCCCCTATAAAACAAACGAAAAACTATGGAACATATACGTTGCTTAATCATTGGTTCCGGACCTGCTGGCTACACTGCTGCCATCTACGCAGGACGCGCTAACCTCTCACCTGTTCTTTATGAAGGCATTCAGCCAGGAGGACAACTCACCACCACAGACATTGTCGAGAACTTCCCGTCACACCCTGATGGCATCACCGGTTTCGAACTGATGGACCTCATGCGGAAACAAGCTCTCAGATTCGGCACCGACATACGGAGCAATATCATCACTAAAACCGACCTGTCACAGCGGCCATACCGCTTTACTGCCGACAACGGCGATGAATTGGAGGCGGATGCCGTTGTCATTGCTACGGGTGCATCGGCCAAGTACCTCGGACTGGCAGACGAGGAGAAGTACAGAGGACAAGGTGTCAGTGCCTGCGCCACTTGCGACGGATTCTTCTACAGGAAGAAGGTCGTGGCTGTTGTGGGAGGAGGGGACACCGCTTGCGCGGAAGCCACTTATCTCGCAGGACTGGCCAGCAAGGTCTATGTCATCGTGAGAAAACCCTTCCTCAGGGCTTCTAAAATTGAGCAGCAGAGACTCTTCGACAACCCAAAAATTGAGGTACTCTTCGAAACCAATACCGAAGGACTGTATGGAGAAAACGGTGTGGAAGGTGCCCACCTCGTCTATCGTAGGGGAGAGGCTGATGAACGTCATTACGACCTGCCTATCGACGGATTCTTCCTTGCTATCGGACACAAACCAAACTCTGATGTGTTCAAACCCTGGATTGAGACCGACGAGGTGGGATACATCAAGACACAAGGCGACAGCCCCAAGACCAACTTGCCAGGAATCTTTGCCGCTGGCGATGTGGCTGACCCCAACTACCG
>CACYEC010000024.1 GCA_902773225.1 uncultured Bacteroidales bacterium | reverse complement strand
TTCTATGATGACTATCTGAAATGGAATCAGCTGACATACGCTTCAACTATCGACGGTATGAATGGTGTTGTGAGTGGTACGAAAGAGACCATTCGTAACATCTCTTTCTACGGACGTGCCAGTTATTCATACGCTAGCCGTTACATGTTGCAGGCTACTATCCGTCGTGACGGCTCTTCTGTATTCGGCAAGGATAACCGCTGGGGAACCTTCCCATCTGTATCTGCTGCATGGAATATCACGGAAGAGGAGTTCATGAAGAGCCAGAACCTCTTCTCTAACTTGAAGTTCCGTGTGGGTTATGGTGTATCAGGTAATGCCATGGGCTTCGGTGCCTACACAGCATACGCTACTTACGGCGCATCTGGCTTCTTCGAGTACGATGGCAAGAACTGGCGTACGCTGGCAGCTACAAAGAATGCCAACCCCGACCTGAAATGGGAGAGCACGGGCATGCTGAATATCGGACTCGACTTCGGATTCATGAAGAACCGCATCAACGGTACTATCGAGTTCTATAATAAAAAGACTTGGGATCTGATTTGGGACTATCCCGTATCGACCAATATCTATCCTTATGGCTCTATCGCAGCCAACGTGGGTGAGATTACCAACAAGGGTATCGAGTTGACGGTTAACATCGATGCTATCCGCACGAAGGATTTTAATTGGATGACCACTATCAACCTCTCTCACAATAAGAATACCGTTGACAAACTGCATAACGACAAGTTCGAGGTTGGTACCTTCACACAGGGTGACCCGATGGTGGCTGGTGTATCCTCTAACGGTTACACACAGCGTATCATCGAGGGTGAGTCGCTTGGTACTTTCTACACATACGAATTTGCAGGCTATGATGATGCTGGTAAGTCAACATACTATGTTCGCGACGAGACTACTGGTGAGAGAACAGGTGAGGTTACAAACGAGCCTGCTTTCAAGGACCGTGCTATTACCGGTTGTGCTCTGCCTAAACTGAATTTAGGTTGGAACAACACTATCAGTTACAAGAATTTCAATGCAGCCATGTTCTTTACAGGTGTCTTTGGCAATAAGATCTATAATGGTTCTCGTGCCAACTATTCCAGCCCTGAGATGTTTGCTAATGGTAAGAACGTGTTGAAGGAATTCATCACAGACCGTCCTGCAACGGATAATCTGCCTAACTATCCTTCTGACCGTTATATTGAGAACGGATCATACTTCCGTCTGCAGTCACTGTCTTTGGGTTACACCTTCGATCAGTTTGACGATTGGATCAAGAGTCTGCAACTCTACGTTACTTGCAACAATGTATTTACCATTACCAGTTACAAGGGACTCGATCCTGAGGTGAACCTGGGTGGTATCGATCCTGGTATCGACTACCGTTGGAGCACTTATCCTCATACTCGTACGATCATGATCGGCGCAAAGATTAATTTCTAATCATTAATAGGAACAAGTATATGAAAACAAATATAAAAGGATTATTCCTGGCCGGTCTTGCTGCAATGGCTGTCGGCTGTACAAATTTGGATGTGGACGTGGAATCACAGTACACAGAATATCCAACAAATGATATTGCTATTGAGGCCAAGATGGCTGATATCTATTACCATTTCAGCGGAACATTAGGCCGTCGCTATATGGAGGCTATGGCACTCTCAAGCGATGAGTGGACGGCTGCCTCTTACGGAGGTGGTTGGTACGATGGTGGTGCATACGCTCACCCAGCTCTCCACAACTATACTTTTGAGGATGCTACACTCGACTGGTTCGGAACCATCACCGAAGGTATCTCTAAGGCCAATAAGGTTATCATGGAACTCGGTGGCAACGATGCAGGTGCAACTGTAGCTTCTGCGCGCGCTATCCGTGCATTCTTCCACTGGATTATCATGGATGGTTGGGGCGATGTTCCTATCCTGGATCGTATCCCCGAGGATGGTGAGGCTGTTGAACGTAAGTCACGTGCTGAGGTGGCCCGCTGGTTGGAGTCTGAGCTCCTGGCTGTGATTCCCCAGTTGACAACAGAGGTCAATGCAAACACATATGGTAAGCCGACTAAATGGATGGCTGAGGCCCTTCTTGCCAAGATTTACATTAACTGGCCGGTTTATACTGCTGCTTCTGTCGAGAGCTATGACGCTGCTTCTGCAAAGAACGAGAAACTCGCCGACTGTATCAATTTGTGTAACGACATTATCAACTCTGGTAAATTCAACTTAGGTTCAATGTCGTATCGCGAGAAGTTCTCTTATAACAATGGCCCGCAGGTGGAAGACTTCATCTATGCCATGCCTTACGACACGCAGACCCGTCAGGGAATGCAGTATGGCCGTAGCCGTTGCTGGAAGAACATCAAGAAGATGAACCCAAGCTATTTTGGTGATGTCCTCTCACAGTCGGGTGGTGGTTATATCACCATGACACCGGAGTTCGTCAAGAAAACCTTCATCCTGCCTGGCGACGAGCGCAACAAGTGCGTCATCGGTCTGTCAAGTAATCCTGATGACTATCGTTATGTGGAGGGCGAGGACGAGAATACCGTTTATGTCTATAACAAGTCAAACTTGCAGATGACCAATGAGGTGGCTCTCGTGTCTGGTGCTGGCAGTGATCCTCTGAAGATCTACGTCAATGTCACGTTGGCTACTCCGCTTGATCCTACGCTCGATGTGGGTGATAACATCAATGGTTATAGTCAGGGCTGCCGCTCAGTGAAGTGGTATGTGATTGACGATGACTTTAAGAATGGCCGTAACCAGTCAAACGACGTGCCTCTGTTGCGTTTTGCCGATGTGCTGCTGATGAAGGCTGAGGCCCTCACTCGTCAGGGTAGTTCTGCGGAGGCCAAAACCCTCTTCAATCAGATTCGTAGCTATGCCAAGGCTCCTGAGCTCGATCATAATCCTTCGTTGGATGAGATCTATGACGAGCGTGGCCGTGAGTTCTTCGACGAGAACTGGCGTCGTAACGATATGATCCGTTTCGGCCATTATGAGGACGAGTACTTCCCCCACTACAAGGACTTCCCAACAGCTCGTTTCGAGAAGACCTGCCGTATTTTCCCGCTTCACAAGGATATCCTGAATGTGAATCCTACCTGGAAGCAGAATGCAGGTTATTAATTAATAGTCAATCAGGGCAGACACCTCGGTGCCTGCCCTGATTTTTTTATTCGTATTCTGTGGGGTCGGGGATGCCGGCTTCGGCGAGGGCTTCA
>CACYEC010000023.1 GCA_902773225.1 uncultured Bacteroidales bacterium | reverse complement strand
GCATTCACCCCCGCTGAAATCGCTCCTTTGTTCTTGAATGCCATGGATGTGGAGAATGTCATCTTGCCCAAGGATTTCGTGGAAGTTCTGTCAAAAATGCAAGAGAGAAGTCCGAAACCCACTGGGGAAGAATTGTCAGCCCTGAAGATGTGGACGATGGGGGCAGGCAACTCTGCCAAGCGTTTCAACGGGGAGAATCCTATACCCGAAAAGACAGAGGTGGCCACAAAGGACAGTTGGAATACTGCTCCAATGCCTGATAACCATACCACGATTCCCATGGATATTCGTATTCCGAGTGCAGCCATGCGTGTGGTGAAGTGTGGTCACATACCTGAAGCCATGGAAGACCATTGGTTCATGTACTGTGACGAAACAACCATCAGGTATTACCGCAGTTGGACGGGAATCTGCATCTATGTCGCAAAGTATCAAGACGATGGAGAAACATGCTGGATCACAGAACTGACAGTGAATCGTGATAGGGAACAATACGGATGTACCGACAACGACCACGACGTCGCGTTGTTTATGGCATTGCTGACTGAGGAATATGGCGGTGATGCCAAAGAGTATTGGAAAAAAGCATTGAAGTGATTGGCTGGAGAGGACGTGGGTATCCACTTTTGCAAGCCTTTCAGCCCCATCGTCCAGCACGAAAGTGCTTAAATTCCTCTTAAACTTCTTTTTAAACTCCTTTTTATAACTTCCGATACTATAGTGAAATGATTTGAAGAATATGAATACATTACATGACAGAATTCGCGGTTCGTTGGTTGGCGGTGCCATCGGCGACGCACTGGGTTATCCTGTTGAGTTCATCTACTCTTTCAGCGGAATACAAGCCCGATATGGGAAACGAGGCATTACACGGCTTGACAAAGAACAGCATTGGCTGAACGAAGCGGAACAGGCTGGCAAGGCCGTGGTGTCGGACGACACGCAGATGACGCTCTTCACAGCCAACGGACTCTTGAACGCCAAGACGCAGAACATCTCCCTGAAATACGGCATCTGCCGAGCATACCTTGAGTGGTATTTAACCCAAGTAGGTAAGAAATCATCGAAGTTCAAGGACTGCTGGATCAGCGATGTGCCAGAACTGAATCATCGCCGTGCACCAGGCAACACCTGTATGTCTGCTCTGTACGACATCTATAGTGGCAAGCAACCTGTCAATAACAGCAAAGGCTGTGGCGGTGTGATGCGTGTCGCTCCCATCCCACTATATGGTGCCGTCGATGACAGACTGACGATAGAAGAGTCGGACCGTCTGGCCGCCGAAGCAGCCGAAATCACCCACTTGCATCCACTGGGCTATATCCCAGCTGCATTGATGTCGCACGTCATCTACCGGTTAGCGCTCGACAACGAACCGACCCGTGAGAACATGAAAAACTACATCATGGAGGGTGTGGAAGCCGTCAGCAAGGAATACAAGCAGTTCCCGAACTATGTGAATCGTATGACCGAACTGGCTGAACTTGCCATTGAGTTGGCAGACAACGACAAGACTGACCTTGAGAATGTCGGCAAGTTGGGCGAGGGTTGGGTTGGCGAGGAGGCGCTTGCCATTGCGCTTTACTGCGCATTGAGATACCTCGACAACTTCGAGGAAGCGATGATTGCTTCCGTGAACCATGGTGGCGACAGCGACAGCACTGGTGCCGTGACAGGCAACATCCTCGGTGCTGCAATCGGCTATGAGGCCATTCCACAGTTCTACAAGGATGACTTGGAGATGCATGACCTCATCCTTCATATGGCCGATGATTTGTATCTTGGTGAAGTGACAAAAATGTAGTATAAACTAATGCTATCATGGAACAGTTTGAACAGAAAACGAAGGATGGGATAGAAGCATGACGCTGTTTGATGCTGTTTCCCCAGAGGATATCTTCGGTCAGGTGCTGGAATTGTTCTATCATGGCGCGCCCGACAAAAGGTCGCTTGATTTCATGGGTAACAGCCCGAACAATCTTGGATAGAGGCTGTTCGGGCTGACTAAGTATCGTGCATCAATAGCTATAGTGGTGCGTGCTATTTCATTCTATCCAACAGACTTGCCAGCCCTTCGAGGTCGCGGGCATCTACTTTCAGGTCGAGCAGGTTGCCATCGCGGTCGAAGAGTTTGTAGGTGGGCCAGGAGTGCACGTTG
>CACYEC010000022.1 GCA_902773225.1 uncultured Bacteroidales bacterium | reverse complement strand
TTGTGCCCTCACCGCTCATCCAAGCGCATTCACCCATGGCGCAGACAATCACGTCGGCTTGCTTGGCTACTGCTACAGCTTCTGCCAAAGCGGCGTCAGCATCTACGAACGGAATGGGTTCGTTGCCATGACCACGGGCTACCATCTCCTGGGTTTTCTTGTTGTCGAGAAGGTTGCATCCTTGAGCGCAAAGCAGGGTAGCCTTACCTTTGAGGGCATCTTGGAATCCCTCACGGAGTGTCTTGTATTTCTCGGGCGCTTGCACTGTGGACCATGTGCCGGCGATGTCGGTACGGGTATCAACCAATGGACCTATCAGTGCGATGGTGCCTTGTTTTTTCAATGGGAGCAGAGCCTTGCCATTCACAGCGTCGTTCTTCAGTAGCACGAAACTCTCTGCGGTAATGCGGCGGGCTGCGTCTCTGTGAGCTTTACAGTAGGTGATGGCTTTGGCTTTCTTCTTGTCGCCGAAACGGTAGGGGTCGTCGAACAAACCTAACTTGTATTTCGCTTCCAAGACGTTACGGCAGGCACGGTCGATGTCAGCCTGTGTCACCTTGCCTTCCTTGAGCGACTGTTCCAAGGTTCCGATGAAACCGTTGGCACACATGTCCATGTCGGTGCCAGCGAGAAGGGCGCGTATGCTGTTCTCTTTCAACTGACCAAGCCCGTGGATGCTCATCTCGGCGATGGAAGCATAGTCGGTCACCAGAAGTCCCTTGAAACCCCATTGGCGGCGAAGCACATCGTTGAGTAGCCAGCGGTTGGCCGTGGCGGGAATGCCGTCAACGATGTTGAACGACGACATCACACTGCCCACACCGGCGTCCACCGCTGCCTTATAGGGCGGAAAATACTGGTTGTACATGCGCTGGCGGCTCATATCCACCGTTTGGTAGTCCAGACCGGCCTCAGCACCGCCGTAGAGCGCGAAGTGTTTTACACACGCCATAATCTGGGTCTGGTATCCACGAACCATGGCCTCAGCCACTTTGCTGCCCAGGTAGGGGTCTTCGCCGGCACTCTCAGCTTGGCGGCCCCACCGTGAGTCGAGGGCGATATCAACCATTGGGCTGAAAGTCCATGCCACACCATTGGCGGCACTCTCTTCGGCAGCGATGCGGGCGGACTCGTAGATGGCGTCCATGTCCCAGGTGCAAGCCACACCTAAAGGCACAGGAAACATTGTCTCGAAACCGTGGATGACATCCATCGCCACCAAAAGGGGAATGCCGAGTCGGCTTTTCTCCACAGCCACTTTCTGCATGGCGTGGATTTCATCGACGCCTTTCACGTTGAACACAGAGCCCAGTTTCCCCTCAGCAATAAGTTTACCAGTAGGAGACTCCAAGGGCGCGCCCGTCACGATTTGACCGCCCGGGTGTTGGTTGAGTTGTCCGAGTTTCTCCTCCAAGGTCATGCGCGACATCAGGTTGTCGATGAAGGCGTTCATGGCCACAGGGTCGGTCTTTTGAAGGATGTTTTCTGATGTGTTCTTTGTCTGCGCTGAGATGGTTCCTGCATAGAACAACAAAGACAAGAAAATGAGTAGATGTCGCATAATCCTATACTGTTTGTCGGTTACTCTATTTCATCCGTTGATTCACCACGTTCCAGTTGACGATGCTCCACATCGCGCTGAGGTAGTCGGGACGGCGGTTGCGGTAGTCCACATAGTAGGCATGTTCCCACACGTCGAATGTGAGCAGGGGAACGAGTCCTTTGGTGACTGGGTTCTGTGCGTTGGCCTCTTGTGAGATGACGAGTCGTCCGTCGGTATTCTCCGACAGCCACACCCAGCCCGAGCCGAAGAGGCTTGCCCCTTGTTGCTGGAATTGCTGTTTGAAGTCGGCAAACGAACCGAATTGCTCAGCGATGGCAGTGGCTATCTTGCCTGTGGGTTGGTTGTCGTCCTGTGGGGCTTGCAATGCTTCGAAATAGAGGTTGTGGTTAAGTATCTGTCCAGCGTTGTTGAACACACCGCCATCCGATTGCTTCACGATATCCACAAGGGTCATACCCTCGAATTTTGTGCCGGCTATCATGTTGTTGAGGTTGTTCACGTAAGCTTGCAAGTGTTTGCCATGGTGAAAGGCTATTGTCTCAGGGCTGATGACGGGTTGAAGCGCGTCGGCAGCGTATGGCAAGGTAATTAATTCGAACTTACCCATAATTAAAAGCGTATTAAAATATATTTGTCAATATTGATATTCTTATTTGTTCTCTAAGCAGCGCTTGATGTCCTGAAGCATAGCCTGGTAGTGCATCTTGGTGGTGTTGTCGGAAGGCGATGCGGTACGCAGGCGTTGCTGAATCTTCATCAGCATGTCGTAGATGTATGGCGTACAAACGGAGATAGAACTTATAGAACCGCTGGTCATTTGGTATGCACTGATGGTTAAGGCTACAGCTTCTCTCTGCAAGGCAATGCGATAGGGAGTGACTGCTTGTCCTGTTGTTGTTTCCTTGAACACCTTGTTCACGATGTCGCGCACATACTCCTCAGGTTTGTAAGTGTTGTTCGTGCAGATGTACTGCATAGTGTTGGGCGAGAAGAGTTTGCTGATCACGCGGTTGCCGAACTGCAGCGTGATATTCTGCGGATTGCTGGTGATGCGTTTGATGTAAGGGTAGGAGATGATCCATGTGGGTTCGGTCAGCACATTTTGGTCGAGCCACTCCAGTGCACGTACCTGGCGGTCGCGCTCCACTGGTATATAGACGGCTCCTCGCTGTTCCACACTCTTGTAGTTGTGATAGACACCGCCGATGTTGTTCATCACGTGTCCGATGTAGCGGTTGAACTGACCGGTCAGGCTGCTGTAGGCCTGAGACAGGTTCTCACCTAAGTTGCCTTCCTCATACACCCAGTCGTCGAGACGTGGGGCGATGCGTTTGAGGTTCATCAATCCGTAGTCGCTGGCTTTCATGTTGTCATCGCCGAGGTCTTCGGTCTGAGCCAATGGGTCGTTGTCGTAACCCTCACCGCCAAACCAATAACGACGGCTCTTGGCGAGTTGTTCCACCGTCATCTTGTTCAGGGCACGGCGTTCGCTCTCGGGATCCATCAACTGGTACTTGTATTCTGAATCATGAGGCATGTAGTCGTTGTACATCGGGCTGTAGCCCCAACGGATGGCCCACTTGTCGTAATCGTTGATGCGCGGGAAAATGCCCACCTCGCTGATACCGTCCTCGGGTTGTGCCACGTAGTTGAAGCGGGCATAGTCCATGATGGAGGAGGTGTGTCCGTTCTTCTCCACCCAAGCCTTGTCGCGAAGGCTGTCAACAGGGGTAGCGCTGCTCGCGCCCATGTTGTGACGCAGTCCTAAGGTGTGACCCACCTCATGACTGCTCACGAAACGGATGAGCTCGCCCATCAGTTCGTCGTCGAACTTCATCTTGCGGGCGCGTTCATCCACGGCACCAGCCTGAATCATGTACCAGTCGTGTACCAGTTGCATCACGTTG
>CACYEC010000021.1 GCA_902773225.1 uncultured Bacteroidales bacterium | reverse complement strand
TTCGTCACCATCTACAACATGGAGGATAAACCGGTACCATTGAGTTTCGAGTTCTTCAATGCTTCGACAGGAAAGATTCATGAGCTTTTGCCCTATGTAAATGATTATCCTGATGGCATCAAGTTCAAAGCCAATACCATCCTTGGCACAAGTGCCAATCCAGTGATGCTGTATGAGGACTATGATGAGGTGCAGACACTCCACTTGAATAGAGGATGGAACTGGCTCTCGTTCTACGTGATGCCCAAAAAACAGACCGTTGCAGATTTGCTCTATGATGGTGCAGAATGGTTGGTAGGTGATGGATTCGAGGTCATCACAAGCAAGGGCAAGCCATATCAGTACTCATACAAGAGCAAGAAGTCTTCCGACCCGAACCGTGACATTTACTTCTGGGATCATGGCACCGACAGCATTTCCATCGACCCGTCGCTGATGTACCGCTTCTACTCGATGAATGATAAGACGGCCTATATCTCAGGTGCCCAATGGTTTGGTGGTATACAAGTGAAACATGGATGGAACCGTGTCGGCTTTATGTCGTCCATCAACCTGCCGTTGTCTGTAGCTCTTTCCGATTATACAGACTTCGCTTCCGACGGCGATATCATCAAGTCGCAAGACGAGTTTGCCGTATTGAATGTGATTGGTGAGAACAGGATATGGAAGGGTACACTCAAGTACCTGAGCACAGGTAAAGGTTATATGATTAAGCGTAATGCCAACGACGAACGCACCTTCTACTATCCTCGTTATGGCTCATCGTCGCGCTACTCCGGCACCAAGACACCTACACGTGCCGCTGCCACACCACCGCTCTTCGTCAACAACACTGCCAGCAACATGAACGTCATAGCAGTGACCGAGGGCGTGGAACTGCAGGAGGGTGACCGTCTGGTAGCTTACCATGGCGCTGACATCTGTGGTATCGCCGAAGCCGATGAGGATGGACTCTTCTTCCTCACTGTAGGCGAGGCCGAGAATAGTGCAGCCGAAGATGTTCAGTTCACCATCGAACGCGACGGTGAGACTGTGGCCATCACGCCGAAGACGATGAAATATACGGCCGACGCGCTCCATGGCAGCATCAACGAGCCAACCGTTATCCGCTTCATCGAAGCAGGACGCTTCGCCGACGGCGAGTGGTACACCATCCAGGGTATCCGTCTGCCAGCACGTCCTACTGAGAAGGGAGTGTATATCTTCAACGGCAACAAGGTGCTTGTGAAATGACAGGATGATGTGGAGGCGGGAAACGCCCGCCTCCGCATCCCTTTCATTCATCCGAGATAAGCCTATTCAACCCATTAGACTTCAAGAACAAATAAAACCCATCATAATGAAAAGATTCGAATATCTTCAACCCGTTGATAGGAAGACATGGCTGAACGCTTTCCTTATCAACCACGCAAAATTAGTGATACTCCTATCGGTCGTTACTTTTTTCTGGGGATGTGGCAGCGATGACGACGATGCAGAACCGACTGATCCGAAGAATAAGAGTGAATTGCTGACGCCAGGCAATGCAGTTCGCCCGACATGGAATGAACCCGATTATCATTCTTTTGAACTCACCATGGCCGTGCAATTCCGTTTGCAGGAAGTGCTTGAGAGCTACGTGAGCGAAAATGACCTCCTCTGCGCTATCATCAACGATGAAGTGCGTGCGGTCAGCAGCCCAGAGAACAGCGAGGGACAGATTTACTTCCCCTTGGTGATTGCAGCCAATACCAATGACTCTATGGTGAGCATCGCATACTATTGCGATCAACTCAAACGTATCTATTCCATCGACAGTTGGCACCAATTCGACGCCAGTCTGCCACCGCTTAACAACGAACAACCCTATCTACTTGAATTTATCCCAACAGAACAACAAGAATAATGAAAAAGACTTTTTTTGCATTGTGTGCCTTCATGCTCACTGGCATGATTATGGCACAGGAGGGTTCACAGGAAACTCAACAGAACACTCCAATTGAAATCGGTAACCTGGATGATCTCCTTGAAATAATAGACAAGGGATTTGACTTGAACGGCAATTACATCCTTACAGACAACATCACCCTTACTGATGATTGGGTGCCTATCGGAGATCCTACAGGAAAAGATGATACTCAACTTGAAAAATATTCCTTTAAAGGCACATTCGACGGCGCCGGTCACACCATCAAAGGACTGAATTTTACAATTAGCTCCCGCAAATCCGCTTACATGGGACTCTTTGGTAGAATAGGTACTGATGGTGTTGTGAAGAATCTTAATGTCGATAATTCTGATTATACAGCTCAAACTTGTATTACTGCAACCGAAGAAAATAATCAACATTATACTTGTAACGTTGGCACCATAGCCGGTGTGAACCATGGCAAGATTCTTAATTGCACAAGCAATGTAATTGTGCATTGTAACGCAGGTTCGATAGATGGTGGTGGCATTGCTGGTGAGAACAAAGGTCTGATAAAAAACTGTGTTTACTATAGTGGCGGAGTTTATCACGGTAATTATACTGATATGAGAATAGGAGGCATTGTCGGTTCTAACGAATTAGGTGGCACACTCCAGAACTGTTATTTACAGGCCGCTGTACAAGGTACTGACATTTCTCCACTCTATGGGCAATCAAATGGGGAGTTTAATGATTGTGCCTATTATCTTGACAATGGTCATTTTTTAGGTGTAAAGCTTGAAGGACGCACTTTATATAGGAACGACCGTTGTTGGAATACCCTTTGCCTGCCGTTTGATGTCACCAACTATGATGATGATGAACAATCAGTTTTTTACGGTGCGACAATTATGGAATTGGATACAGAAGGCACCTATGAACATCCAACGGGAATTGATGTAGTTACAATAAATGACGTAGAAGTAACTACTCTCTTTTTGAACTTCAAGGAATTAAACTACGAGGATCACGAGAGGATTATTTATGCAGGCAAGCCTTATATCGTCAGATGGGAAACGCCATACCTGAACGATATTGATGAAATCGATTTTCCTGGTGCAACACTCACGAATCTGATTGAAAATTTGTTCGATGAATCCCCATATGGTGTCAATCATATCGATACCGGGGAAGAATCCCAAGAATCCCAAGGTGTTACCAGCACGGATGGCAACGTGACTTTTATGGGCACTTACTTTTCCAAAGATATCGAGGCTCAGGATGGCGACAATACCGTTCTCTTCCTCAATGGTGACGACCCCACAGGCAACTACCTTAATTATGTCAATGCCCCCATGAGCATTAATTCCCTCCGCGCTTACTTCCAACTCAACAATGGCTATAAAGGAGACGAACCATATGTAGAGAATGAAGGCGGTATTAGCTCTATCAATGTATTCGACCTCAATTTCGGTGAAGGCTCCACAGGACTGAAGAAGGTGGAACTGAACATACCAAATAGTTCAGATGAAGTTTACGACTTGAGTGGCCGCCGTGTGGATGGCGAGAACTTGCAGTCAGGAATCTACATCAAGAATGGCAAGAAGTATTTGATTCGGAAATAACAAACTTAAAAATCTATTATTAGCAAACCTATTATTAACCAATGAAAAAGTGTATGATTGTTATCGCCGCTATGGCGATGTTGCTGGTGACGGGTTGCAGACAAACCCAGGAGAACAAGACAAAGGCAGCCGACAACGGTATAGCCTGGTATGAGAACGACTCAGCCCTTCAGGCAGACCTTACGGCTGCTATTGAAGATGCCAAGGTGATTGACAGTGTGGAAGTGGTGAACGACCTGACACCTGTCAAGAAAGGCTATCCAGGTGAGGAATGGGCTACTTTCGATGGCCGCGACATGGTGTTGGTTGTTACCCTTGTGGATTCCAGCCGCCTGCAGCGTTTCTTCTCAGGTGAGGGTGTCTATCGCATCGACCGTGAGATGGGTACATGGGTGTCGCTTCCCATTGACTGGGTGAACCGCAGCGCCGCTTTCGAGGGTCTCGACAGTGTTGCAGCCCACATGCGTCTGATTCAGATGTACGGACTCGACCCCACTTGCGACTACGACATCATGGTCAGCTTCTATGCCGACCCTGCCACGATGTTCCGTCCAACGCCTGACCCCGACATCACCACTACTACAGCCACAACAGAGTTCCCCAAGCATGTGGATGAGAACTTCAAGATTGGCGAGACCAACTTCCGCGAGTGGTACCGCTACAGCGTGGAGGCCGCCTACGAGGACGACAGCCCACTGCCTTGGACCCGTTTGGGTTACACTTACGACTGGCATAACGGTGCGGACCACAGAGGTGTATCGGAGTACATCGTAGGCCATCAGTCACTCATCAAAGTGAAGGGCTACGAAACCGCTTGGCAGTTCGTCAAGAACCTCTCCAAGTAAAAGTAAGGAACGGTCGAACGCCTTTCGCACAATGAAGAACCGTGGGTGCACTGCAGTAGCGCACCCACGGTTTTTATTTGATGCTTGGAAATTGAATGATTTCCAAACACTACTATTTTTAATCCCCGAATTGCTGTTGGAGTTGAGGTGGTATGTCGCGTAGATGTATGTCGCGCTGCGGGAACGGTATCTCGATGTTGTTCTCGTTGAGGGTTTTGTAGATGCACTCTCTCACTCTCCACAGCCAGTCAATCTCGTCCTTCACGAGCATCCAGAACAACACTACCATATCCACGGAACTGTCGCCGAACTCCTTCATGACCACTTTCACTCCATAATTCTGCCTGATTAGCGGGTCACCCTTTATGTCTTTCTCATTGATGAGCAAATCGGTGATAGCCTTGGTCAGCAAGTCTCTTACCAGAGGCACGTTCGTGCCGTATGCCACGCCGATGGGTACATATACCTTCTCGTACTTGTCGCTTTTGGTCAGGTTCTGGAAGTTCTTGGTGAAGAGTTGGCTGTTGGGGAAGGAGATGACGGCGCCGTCGAAGGTGTGCACCTGGGTGCTTTGGTAGGTGATGCTTTCCACTGTACCTCGTGTTCCCTCGCACTGGATGACGTCGCCCACACGTATTCTTCCCGTCATCAGCGACATACCGTAGAAGAAGTTCTCCAGAAGGTCCTTCATGGCGAAGCCGACACCGGTGGAGAGACCCGCTGTGATGATAGCGATGCCCGACTGGTTGACCTTGAGCAATGACATGGATACGATGACATACACAGCCCATACGCCGATGGCGATAAGGTTTCGTCCGAGAGTGGTCTGCACTTTGCTCTCACGGTTGCGTCGGCGGTCGTGGTCGAGATAAAGGTACTTGAGCAAGTAGTGGATATACTTGAACACAAAGAAGAGGCAGATGACGAGTAGGACAGTCTGGAAGGATGCAGTTGCCAGGTTCTGAGCGTCAAGGAAAGGTTTGGTCAGTGTTTGAGTGACCCAGTTGGAGAAGTCGAACACCTCTGCCGCCAGCAACAAGGAGAATGGGATGGAGAGGACGATGAGGATAGGGGAGAGACACTTCGTGAGGAAATCAAAGAGCCATGTCTGACGAATGTTGTAGCCTTTCTGATTGTCTGTATTGTTGCCTTCGTTTTGTGAGTATTTATTATTGTGATAGTCTTGGTCGGATATGATATCGAGTATGTCAAAGAATGAAATGAAAAATTTATGACGAGGTTTCTTTTCACCAGAGTTTCTGTCGCCGATAATCGCGGTTTTGTTTTTCAGATAGCCTTGTTCAATAATCTCGAAGATGTCGGAGATAGCGGTGAATGTCTGTATGAAGGTGAGCATGAATAGCCACCAGATGAGCACCTGCACAGCCATGAGCACAAATCCCATCCACGACATGACGGATGCCACCACCATGATGATTGCTGATACCCATGAGCAGATGTAGTCATAGCGAGGCAAGTTCTTCACATTGTGGAACAAGGCGATGAGTTGCCATAGTGTGGTGGAGATGATGATGGGGGTGAAGATGAGGTTCACGATTTCGTTAGGCACAAAGAGGATGCGGGTGATGATGATGATGAATCCTATGATTAGTATAGGGGAATAA
>CACYEC010000020.1 GCA_902773225.1 uncultured Bacteroidales bacterium | reverse complement strand
AGGCATGGCCAACAGTGTAGAGACCTTGCCACCACCACCTGACTGACCGCCAATGGTCACTTCGTCGGGATTGCCACCAAAGAGGGCAATATTGTCGCGTACCCATTCCAAGGCTTTGACAATGTCCTGCATACCCAAATTCACGCTCTGCGAGTACTTGCCGCCAAGACCTGTCAGGTCGATGTAGCCCAACACGTTCAGACGGTGGTTGAGGCTCACTGTGACGATGTCGCCAGCTTCTGCCAAAGCACGGCCTTCATAACATGGCAAATCATGGGCTGACCCTCCTGTATAACCTCCTCCATGAATCCACACGAAGACTGGTCGTTTCTTGCCGTCGCTGATACTCGGTGTCCATACATTCAATACAAGACAAGCATCTTCGTCCATCGGCTCGGTGACGAACTGGTTACCAAATCCATAGTCGGTCTGGCTGTTGCTGTCATTCCAGCGAAGTGACTCGCCCTGAGGTGCCTGTGGACCATACACCTTACACTGCCGCAGCTCTGTGAACTTGTCGGGTGCCTGAGGTGGCATAAAACGCTCGGCCTTGGCATAGCGGATGCCTTTGAATGTGAAAATACTGCCATCTTGATAACCTTCAATAGGACCATAGATAGTATGAACTCGGGTATGCAGACCAGCCGTAATCGGCTGCGCCTGGGTGCAGATGATAGCCACCTGAATGAAAAAGGCGGCCAATAACAATGCTATTCTTCTCATATCTGTATTTTATTATTTCTTATAGATAATCTCACACTTCGGAGCATCAAAACGCATTACTTTTCTATGAATCCTTCCATAATGGCAGTCGGAGCAGCATTACGGTCGAATGCACCGAGTTTATAGCCGCCTGGCAGACATTGAGGTTCCCAGTAGAAGACACCACGGCAATGTCCTTTGGTCTGGGTACGCGCCTCGCTGATGACACGGGTGAGTTGCCTCCTACCCTCTTCCATCACCTCGGGGTGCTGTTCGTTGACCTCAAAACCGGTCTCTACTATCATCACGTCGCAACCATATTTCTCACTGACATGACGGATATTGGCTATGCAGTCGGTGATGATGTCATCGGCGTTCAATTCGGGATGTCCTTCCATCGCCCAGTAGGGATAAAGCGACATGCCAATCATGTCGAACTTGCCACCATATTTCAACAGCGTGTCTAAGTGATTGTCGTACAGTTTCTGCTGATGGCCTCTGTCGAGATGTACGATGACGATGGCATCGGGAAAGACCTCTTTCACCGCATCGTAGCCCGTACGGATGAAGCCTGCGTACTGTTGAGGTTGGGTTTTGAAATGCCCCATACTGTGCGTGATGATGGTGTGGCCGAGAGAGTCTTTCACTTCCCATCCTCGTTCATTGGTCTTTACGCTCCAAAGCATGCCGTTGGTGGTTTCGTTGCCCACCTGCACCCATCGTGGCTTGATGCCGTTCTCTTTCAGCAAGGAAAGCACTTCGATGGTGTGGTTGCGCAAGTCCTGCTTCATCTCTTCGAAAGAGTGTCCAAGCCAAGCCTTCGGAATGGGTTGTTTGCCTGGGTCGGCCCATGAGTCGCTATAGTGGAAATCGACCATCAAGTCCATTCCCAAAGCCTTGACCCTTTTAGCCATGGCCAGAAGTTCGTTCTTGTCATTAGAACCTCCGCGTGGATTCACCCAGACACGCAGACGTATAGCACTCATCTGGTAGTCGTTTTTCAGCAGTTCCAGACACTCGCGCTCATTGCCGTTGCGGTCGTGGAACTTCACACCTCGTTGTTCCTGACCTGTAAGAAATCCCACGTCGGCTCCCTTTACGAAGTCCTTGTCTTGGGCCTTCAGCATCAGAGACTGAACCAACAGGAAAAACAGCAATAATACTTTCATAAGAACATGTAGGTTTTATTTTGAAACTCTAATACGCATAATGGTGAACGACATCGGCGCGAACTCGTATGAGAATTGCTTGTCAAACTTACCATAGAGTGATGTCTGTGGCGAGAGTTTTGTGGGTTGCTCGAAGGTGTTCTCATCATTAGCGTCACCACTGAGAGTAATGACTTTACCCGTAGGCATAACATTCTTTGCGCCTTCGATGGTGAAGGAACGTTTGTAGGGTTTGTCCGTGCCATTCACAACCTTGACCACCAGTTCGCCCAGCTGTTCGTCGTAACCCGTCTGGCAGAAATGATGAGTAGGTTCAACAGGCTTGGCCACAGTCATCTCTTGTCCATCCACATAGAGTGTGGAGCTCTTTGGAGTGACGACGATTTTGATGTCATACCATTTGTCATTTTCCACCTTCTGTGGCGTGCGTCGTCCTGCCACATCGCTGGCACGTCCTCTGCGGATAGGCTGTATGGCTGTGATAGTGTTGTTCCATCCAGCGATATTGGCACCATAACCGTTTCGCCCCTCCTCGTCCATACCATAATAGATGAAGAAACCTTCGGCTCCGCTCTGCTTGCGTGCTTTCAGTTCCAAGGTGTAAGTATCAGACTTAAAACCTGGAAGCATGGCCATGGTGAGCAATTCATTTGAAGTCTGGCTGATGATGTCGCCTGCCACTTTCCATTCGCCCTTCTTTCCAACCAACTGGCTGGGCTGGATAGTTTGTACCTTTCCGTCGGATGAAGTGATCTTGATGTCGCGGAAATCGCACTGTGTGGCATAACTACCTAATCCGATGCCTCCAGCACTGAAGGGTTGAGACTCTGTGGCTGTGGTGGGTTCGCTGACAAAGACATTGTATGTTGGACGATGCTCAGCACACATCTGCTGCACATAGTAGGAGGCACGGCCATAAACCTCCGAACTGTTGATATGAATAAGGTTGCAAGGCCAGTCGCGGCGATTCTCGTTCTCAAAAAGCGGGGCGTACGACGACATCTTCACCACATCGCTGTTGCGCTCCATGCCCATGATGAAGGCTGCCTCGCTGAGTGCGGCCAGCAGGTTGCCGGCACCTACGCCACCATTGCAGGCATACTCGCCCACATAGATATCGTGGGTGCGTGGCGTATCGTCAAAAAGATGGTTATTGGCGAAAAAGAAGTCGGGATTGCGATACCAGTGGGGATCCACCATATACTCACCAGGAATCTGCTCCAACAATGGGTCGGTGTGGCCGAGAGTATTGATGAATATAATTTGCGGATATTCAGCCTTCAAGCGCTTGAAAATGTAGTTAAAGTGCGTGACGTATTCAGGACCGACATTCTCGTTGCCTATCTCTACATATTTTAATGGGAATGGTTTGGGATGTCCGGCTTCGGCACGCATCTTCGCCCATTTGTTCGTTGCTGGGTCGGCCAAGGCATAGTCGATGGCATCACGGAAGTCCTGAACCACGGCATTCATATCGTCATCGCTGCTTACGAAATCACCATTGCGGACAGAACATGACATACCTGCATTGTTCACAAACATGGCATCCATACCAAGGTCTTCGCAGAACTGAAGGAACTCATGGTAGCCCATACCCCAAGTGGCACGATAGCCCCAGACATCCCATTCGCCTCGGCGGGTCATCGGGTCGCCCAGTGTCTCCTTCCATTTCACTCGGTTCTCGTAGGTTGCGCCCTCAACGATGCAACCGCCTGGCCAGCGCATGAACTTAGGATGCAAATCAACAAGCATCTGTGCCACATCAGCTCGCTGACCGTTCTTGCGTCCCTTGAATGTGGCTTGTGGGAAAAGCGACACGTAGTCCACCAACACAGTTCCCTTTTGGTCGAATTCCAATGCCAATTCCCCTTTGGCGGCAGTGCCTTCCGAGGTCAAGGTGGCAGTCAATTCTGTCCAGTCTTTCAACTGCTTGGCGGCGAAGACAGCCATTCCAAGCGATTCACCCGTCTCGCCATTCACCAAACGGGCTGTGATGCCACCGCGGTAATCACTGCTCTTCACATAGAAACGCAGATCGTACTTTTCGCCTTGCTTCAGCCCCATGCCCCAATAGCCACTGTTGCTGAGCACTGCCTTGCCTCCCTTCTGCACTTTCGTGATGCTGAGTTGCATGGCATGCGGCGTGTTGTCATGCAGTGGTGCAGAGGCTTCAATGACATCTCCCTTGACTGTAGCGTTCACACCATCAACCCGCCATCCCGTCATCTTTTTCTCCTCTATGCTCCAAGGGATGTTCCATTTGCGGTTGTTGCGGTGCTCATAGTTCATGGCATCGACGGCCCAAGCCCGCCCGTCGCGATAGGTCATGCTGGAAGGCAGAACATGTTCCTCGAAACCACGGTTCTGTACCAGTTCTGCATAGAGTCCGCCGTCACCGGCATGGCTGATTTCCTCGAAGAAGATACCATATAGGTCGGGGGACACCACGGCTCCTTTCTGGCCGAGGTCAATGCGGATAGGGACTGTCTGCGCTGTCGCCGTGGTGGCTGTCATCAGTAGCAGTGCTGAGAATAGTAATTTGTGCATGTTGTTTAGTTGTTGTTAGTTAGTTTTAGCTTTATTTATTATAGCTTTATTTGTTAGTTATAAGCTCTGGCCATCCATCAGAAGTCCAGTTGATGGTCCGTTGGATAAGCATGGCGGCACCATTCTGAGTGGCACTATAACCATGGCAAATGAAGATGTCTTCCCCGTCAAAGTTGTAGGCGGCACAGTGTCCTGCAGCTTCCCATTCTGTCTTGTCGCCCTCTAAGATGAGCGTTCCGCCTCCCAAAAGCATGTCCTTGCCTTCGCGGTCAAGAAAGGGACCATTCACATTCTTACTGCGTCCAACAGCTACACGGTAGTTGCTCTGCGCCCCACGGCAGCAATAATCCCAGGATACAAAAAGGTAGTAGTAGCCATTGTGGCGGAAGATGAAAGGTGCCTCAATGGCATTGGGACCAGCGAAACGCGAGGTGGGGTTCTCTGCAGCATTCTTATCACCAGGACGGTGGCGACGGGCTATGGTCACAGGCTTAGTAGCCAGATGCATAGTAGAATCAAGGCGCGCCAACTGTATGCCATCCCAGAAAGAACCCCATACAAGCCATGGTGTGTCAGTGTCATCGATAACAAAGTTCGGGTCAATAGCATTCCAATTGTCACCCGATGTCTGACCGTCAGCATTCACTTTCCATGTGTGTGAGGTGACAATGCAACCCTCATCTTTCCATATATTAGCGCCCAGTGAACGACTGCTGAGCAGGCCTATGGCCGAACCGTTCCTGCCGAAGGTTGAACAACTGTATGCCATCCACCAACGGCCATGCCACTGGATGACATCGGGCGCCCAAACATGATTGCCGAAACCTGGCACAGAGTCGGTGGTCCAACCTGGGATAACTGTCATTACGGGTTGTGGCAACACTGTCCACGTCTTGCGGTCTTTCGATGTCATCTGCTGGATTCCCATGCCCGTAGCGTAGATATAATAGGTGTCGCCTTCCTTGGCCATTACGGGGTCGTGGACCATAGGTTTGTCTGTCTGGAAAGCCTCACGCTGGAAACGTGGACGACGCTGCCCCTGAGCAGAGGCAGTTGTGATGATGGCAATGAAGCTCATCGTCAAAAGAATGGTTTTCTTCATGATGGTAAGTATTGTAAATTATTAATTGGTTACAAAAAGTTAGGATACAAAAGTATAAAAAATTTTCTAAAAGAGCATTGAACAGATGTCACATCTCAATGAAATTATGTAACTTTGTGTTATAATATTAAGGAGACATCATGCAAAACATCATAATGGTCATTTTGACATGGCTGCTGATACCGCTGAGTTTGGCCGCACAAGGTCAGAAGTATTTAAAACTACCCAATCAGGAACTACTTTCGTCCAGTAATGTGCTGTTCGTGATGGAGGACAGCGAAGGCTGTCTGTGGTATGCTACTGAAGGTGGCGGCGTGTGCCGCGACGACGGACGACAGATGGACGTTTTCCGTAGCGATGCTGAACGTCCGGAACTGCTGGGCAGCAACAATGTGGGTTGTCTGGCCGAGGCGAAGCATCACATCATTATTGGAACCTTCCATGGTGCTTATGCGCTCGACAAGAACGACTTCAATATCAGACGTCTGGAAGAGGTTGATGACAAACGGGTGGACGACATCTTGTTGCTGCACAATGGCGATGTGTTGCTGACTGCTAACATGAAAGTGTATCGTTTTGACAGTACACTGACTCTACGTGCTACCTACATTTCACCTCAGAAATATGTGGCGCGGCTCTTTGAGGATGGCAACGGACGCATTTGGGCCACTCAATGGGAGGGCGGTCTGCTCTGTTTGAAAGGCGACAGCCTGGTCGAAGCACCTTGGCCTCTCGACGCTGCACCGACAGTACTGGCTGACGATTCTGCTGGCTGTCTATGGGTAGGAACATTGGGAAACGGCATTGTCCGCTATCATCCAGATAAGGGCAGTGTCGATCTGCAACCACAGGCTGGGCAAGGAATCTGCACCGACCTCAAGCGCTCAGCTTCAGGCGACCGTCTATATGCATGCACGATTGACAGGCTGCAAGTTTACAAGACTGGAGAAGAACTAAAGGCCATCACGCTTGACTCCATCATGGACAATGTCCCTATGGCCATGGGCAGAATGTCGCTTGACCATCATGGACGTTTGTTAGTGGCTAACCGCCAAGGCGAATCCTTTGCTATCGGTAATACCCTT
>CACYEC010000019.1 GCA_902773225.1 uncultured Bacteroidales bacterium | reverse complement strand
GACGTTGCGTCAGGAAATGGAGAACCAGCAACTCGAATACCGTTCACAGATGTATGGCCGCACACTCCTTATCGTCATCATTGCAGCGTTGATTATTTTTTTGGCGGCTGTACTGGCACTTCGTTATCGCATCCGTATGCTTCATCAACAGCGCGTGTTCGAGCAATCGAAGTTGGAGAACGAACTGCTTATGCAGGAACAGGAGAAACGTCAGTTACTACAGGAGACCGAACATCAGAAGACCTTGCTGCATCAGGCAAACGAAGTCGTGACATTCCTGCAGAACTTCATCCTCGAACGTACGGAAGTGATGAAGAAACTCAACCAGAGCGGCGATTCGCTTATCTATCTCAGTGAGCACGAATGGAGCGAAATAGAGCGAACGCTCAACGCCATCGACAACAACCGCTTCGTCAATCTCCGTGAGCAGTATCCCGATATGCAGGAGGAAGACATCCGCCTGTGCATCCTCACCCGCCTTGGCATCAGCAACCGCACCATCGGTAACATCTACTGCATTACCATCTCTGCCGTCCAGCACCGTAAGTTGAAACTGAAGAAAGAGATGTTCGGTGAAACCAATCCCGACGTTACGTTGGAACAGATACTGAATAAAAATGAAAAAAATAGACAGTTATGAAAAGGACATTATTAGTTATATCGTGCGTGCTGGCATCGTTGGCTATGCTGGCTCAAGGAAACGACATGGGATACTTTGAGTACATTCCCTTTGTAAAGAAAGGTAAGCAGTGGCATGTGGTTCAAAACGATTTCGGTTATAACTGTCGTTTTGACCATTACATGATAAATGGAGAAGTGGTAAAGAATGGAAAGACTTATCTCAGGATGTCTTCAAGTGAAGACGATTTGGCAGTGGCCGATGATGAGGGACTTCTCCGTGAGGAAGACCGCAAAGTGTATTTCATCGGCCCTGATATGCAGGAGTTCCTTCTGTTCGACTATTCATTGAAGACAGGCGATACATACGAGACCTATTCGTATGACCATCATAAGATGGTGAAATACAAAGTGTTATCTGTTGAGGATTATACGGAAGGGCCTGAGTTTATCTGCTACGACTATGATGAAAAAACAGGCAGTTTAATAACGCATCGTCGCTATTTGCGGAAATGGGTAGTAGCATCAGATATTGAAGAAGAGTTATATTTATCGCCGAAAACTTGGATAGAGGGTGTCGGTTCTGTTGAAGGGCCTTTGGCAAACCTCACCGATGAACGTCCCATCTCATCTCGTCTTTTTCTGGCTTATGTGGATGACAATAATGGTGACCTTTACCTGCCATTCTCATTTCAAGATACGACATGGAAACAGGTTTATGGCTGCGACCTGCCTACGGGTGCAGAATACACTGAGGAATATGAGCGGGATCACCATCACCTTACCTATGAATTAGAAGGCCATCGTCTGCATGTCTATGGAAAAGCGTTCACCCAATGTGGCCCAAATAACTATGCATACTTCTTCGAAGAACCAACTGATGATCCGTTAGTTCATAAGTTCCGCTTTGTCATACAAGAAGTGGAGCCATTGGCAGATTGTATGGCCCTTCATGCTACCGACTTCTATGTTCCAGGTTCCTTCGACCCAAACATAAACTACATCGTGGTAGATAATCAAGGCGAGGAACATCCTGTTGTCAATAATCGCCCATATTACTACTATCAGGGAAATAAGATCCCTTTAACCCTGAATAAAAACAAGGTTGTGGTCAGCGTTCCCAAAGAGAAAAAGGAAGTTAGCGAAAGAATCCAGGCAAATGTTCAGACTCTGGGTTCGATAGGGGACGATATTTATGACATCTATGTTATTACCCGGTCAGACTATGAGAAGTTAACCTCACTGGAATTCTGGGAAGAAGACGCAAAGTCCGTGATATTAACTTCATGTTACTTTACAGAGGACAACAAGGGGGTTTGTGCATCTCCATATCTGAATGTACGACTAAAAAAGGAAGAGGACATTGACTTGCTGACTTCATATGCTGAACAGTATAAACTTACTATTGTCAGAAATAGTCCATTAATGCCTTTATGGTATATTCTGGCCGTTACTCTGGAAAGTGAAAAGAGCCCATTGGAATGTGCAAATGAATTGTATGAAAGTGGTAATTTTGCATCATCAATACCTGACTTTGTTGATGATGTCTTTCCACAGACGGCCTATCGTCCATTTGTCGAAGAAGGCAAGGTGTGGAAAGTGGGAAGCACCTTGCTCACGGATAATCTTGTAAAGTTAGTTGGGTATTATTACTTTGATGGCGACACCATCATCGACGGAAAGACCTGCAAGCAGATGATGTGCCAACGGTATGTCAACCCTGAATATCCCGATTATGCTATTGTAATGCAATATCCTTTGCTGCAATATGTGGGAGCATGGTACGAGGAGAACAAGAAAGTGTACGTTTACGACACGACAAATAAACAATTTAAGTTGATGTATGACTTCTCCGTTTATGACAATGCCCTTCTACAGATTCATGGTCAATCTTATGTGATAGGGCCGAAGCAGTCAGGAGGAATGGAAGGCTTTAAGGGCGTATATAGAGATGTCATGTGGGGTGGAGGAGAATTATATAATACCTACAATACCACATGGCTGGAAGGTGTCGGTGGTATTGACGGGCCGACAGCAAGTGTCTATTTAGGCGAGGAAAATCATGCGTTGTTCCTGATGTTATGTACGGTTGATGATGAAGTCATCTATCTTAACGACGCATATGAGGACGGAGCCACTCCTGAGGAGATGAATGCCAAGAAACACCGCTTTGACTTTACCCATACTATCAAGACACAACCGAAGGCTCCGGTGAGGAGAGAGGCGGAGCAGCCGTTATATGGGGAATACAACGAACAGCAATTGTGTATTAATCTCAATCCACTCGAT
>CACYEC010000018.1 GCA_902773225.1 uncultured Bacteroidales bacterium | reverse complement strand
GGCTGAGGTTATCGCCGACTTGTTCACCAAGTACAGACTCAGCGAGGCACTGATGTGCGCTTACAAACTCTTCACCGACGAGTTCTCTGGGTGGTACCTCGAGATGATTAAGCCTGCTTACCAAAAGCCCATCGACCAGAAGACTTTCGACGAGACACTCCGTTTCTTTGATATGCTTCTCAGAATACTGCATCCCTTCATGCCGTTCATCACTGAGGAACTGTGGCAGAATATATATGAACGCAAGGAAGGCGAGAGCATCATGACTGCTTCCAACCACATCGACGCTCTCACGGACAGCGACAGCGTCTTGATCAAAGAGATTGAGACCGTGAAGGAGATTGTCGCAGGGGTACGTGCCGTGCGCAACCAGAAGAACATCGCGCCCAAGGAGACTCTCGCGCTTGAAGTGGTGGGCAATGCTGCCGTCAACGGGTACGATTCAGTCATTATCAAAATGGCTAATCTCACCGGCATCGACAGTGTGGAACAGCGTAGCGACAACAGCGCTTCCTTCCTTGTGGGTACAACTGAGTACGCGGTGCCTCTGGGCGCCCTCATCGACACTGAGGCTGAGTTGGCCAAGATGGAGGCTGAACTGAAGTATCTCGAAGGATTCCTTGCTGGAGTGATGAAGAAACTCTCTAACGAGAAGTTCGTCTCACATGCACCTGCTCAGGTAGTGGAACTGGAGCGTAAGAAGCAAAGCGATGCCGAGACCAAAATCGCTGCGCTCAAGGACAGCATCGCCAAACTGAAAGGATGATTTCTCATGATTTCGTGATTTCGACTTCGTTATCCCGAAATCAAAAAGACAGAATACCTCGACTTCGTTATACCGATATCCCGTTATACCGTTATAACGAAGTCGAAAATCGACAAACCTCTAAAATACAACCTTAATATGAATCACTCAAGACATTATCTGACTCTATGCCTCTTATTGGCAACAATGCTCTTCGCCATTCCTGCAAGCGCCCAGAAGAAAGGCTCTTTCACCACTGGCGACAAGACTTTCCTGCTCAACGGCAATCCCTTTGTAGTCAAGGCTGCGGAGATTCACTACCCCCGCATACCTCGGGACTACTGGGACCATCGCATCAAGATGGCGAAGGCGCTCGGGATGAACACCGTCTGCATCTACATCTTCTGGAACATACATGAGCAGACAGAAGGAAACTTCAACTTCACTGGCAATAACGATGTGGCTGAATTCTGCCGTCTCGCACAGAAGAACGGTATGTACGTTATTGTCCGTCCAGGACCATACGTTTGTGCGGAATGGGAAATGGGTGGACTCCCTTGGTGGCTCCTCAAGAAGAAGGATATACGCTTGCGCGAACAAGATCCATACTTCATGGAGCGCGTGAAAATCTTCGAGGAGAAGGTCGGCGAGCAACTCGCTTCGCTCACCATCCAGAACGGTGGCCCTATCATCATGATTCAGGTGGAGAACGAGTATGGAAGTTATGGGGAGGACAAACCTTACGTCAGCGCTATTCGCGATTGCCTGCGCGGCATCTATGGCCAGGAACTGACTCTCTTCCAGTGCGACTGGGCTTCCAATTTCGAGAAGAACGGACTGGAGGACTTGGCCTGGACCATGAACTTCGGTACGGGTGCCAATATCGACGACCAGTTCCGAAGGCTCAAGCAACTACGTCCCAATGCACCGTTGATGTGCTCTGAGTTCTGGAGCGGATGGTTCGACAAATGGGGAGCACGTCATGAAACTCGCGACGCCAAGGACATGGTCGATGGTATGGACGAAATGCTCTCCAAGGGCATCTCCTTCTCCCTCTACATGACTCACGGAGGTACATCCTTCGGACACTGGGCTGGTGCCAACAGCCCTGGCTTCGCGCCCGATGTCACTTCTTATGACTACGATGCGCCAATCAACGAGTACGGACTGGCTACCGAGAAGTTCTATAAACTTCGTGAGATGATGTCCAAGTACAACGATGGTAAGAAGATGCCGGCTGTACCAAAGGCTCCGATGCCCATCATTACTGTGCCTAAGTTCCAACTGACGGAGTTCTCCTCTATCTTCAACGGCGTTGACCCGAAACTCTCTATGCCTATAAGAAAAGGAACAAATATCATGACCTTCGAGGAAATGGACATGGGATGGGGTTCTATGCTCTATGTGACTTCACTGCCTGAAATTTCCGAACAAAGTGTGCTGACCGCTGACATTCACGACTTTGCGCAGTTCTATATCAACGGCAAATATATCGGCAAAACTGACCGCGTGAAGAACGAGAAGAGCGTCATTCTGCCACCAGTGAAGAAAGGTGACGAACTCCAAATACTGGTTGAGGGAATGGGACGCATCAACTTTGGCCGTGCCATCAAAGACTTCAAGGGTATCATTGGCGATGTGGCCATCACATCAACCATCGACTATATCGAGACTACATGGAAACCACAGGGATGGAGCATGTTTGCTTTGCCTGATAGTTATGAGAAAGCGGTTGACGCTTTCGTGCATAACAATGACTATAGCCAGCCAGACAATGGTCTGCGTTTGGGAAAACCTTCGCAGTTAGCTACCAATGGGAAAGACCTCACTACTAAACCTGGTTACTACCGTGGTTACTTCAACCTGTCCAAGGTGGGCGACACTTTCCTCAACTTCGAGACTTGGGGCAAAGGACAGGTTTGGGTCAATGGGCATGCCATGGGACGTATCTGGAGCATTGGGCCTCAGCAGACACTCTATGTGCCTGGATGCTGGTTGAAGAAGGGCAAGAACGAAATCATCGTTCTCGATGTGGTTGGACCTAAGGAGAAAGTGGTCTGGGGACAGGACAAACCTGAACTCGACAAACTCCAACTGGAGAAGTCGAATCTCCACAACAACATCGGTGACAAACCCGACCTCAATTCCGACACACCAGCCATCACGGGTGCATTCAACGCTGGAAACGGATGGCAGACAATCAAATTCGCCGCTCCTGCTAAGGGCCGTCTCCTCTGCATCGAATGTCTCTCTTCACAGAGCGGCAGCGAACAGGTGGCCATCGCAGAAATCTACGCACTCGACGCACAGGGCAAGCGTCTTTCACGCGAACCTTGGACCACCAAGTACGCCGACAGCGAGCAGGAACAGGGCAACCACACGGGTGACAAGGTCTTCGACCTCCAGGAATCCACCTATTGGCAGACCATGAAGGGTGCTTCCTTCCCGCATCTGCTCGTCATCGACCTTGGTTCCGTACAGACCGTCTCTGGCATCGAGTATCTCCCCCGTGCAGAGCAAGGCGCTCCCGGCAGCGTCAAGAACTACAAAATCTATCTCAAGTAGTTCTTTCAAGCTCATTCAAATAAAAAGCAGCCATGCCTCTTCGCATGGCTGCTTTTTTCAGTCTGTTATTCCCCATGCTTTCATGTGGGCAATAATGGTAGCTTCAACTCTACCTATCCACTGCTCAGACACACCATACTTAGTCGCAATAGAACGGAATTGATTCAATGCCCCTACTACATCCCTGATGATTGAATCAGGTCTGCGTATGCCATTGTCATGGGCGAACTGGATAACATCTTCACGGGTGATATTACGAAGCTTGGCCCTGATGTACAGGCTATGGTCTTCGTTGGGAAGATAGCCACCGCTGTCAATGATGTAGGTCATGTCGTAGGCTGGCGACAACCGCCATGAACCGTCATTCTGCATGATGAACGAGAAGTTCTTGTTGTGGTCGTCGGTGTTGTTAGATAGAATGTTGAACACCATCCTTCGAAACACCTCTTGACAGTCTGCTTCCGGGAGGTGAAGCTTACGGCAAACCATAATCAACTGTTCATAGCTGTCAGCATCAGGATAGATGGCTGCTAGCGTCTGCGTGTGAACTTTCTTCTCTCCGTCACGGTCAAAACGCTTGGTCATGAAATGATTATTTCCTTCTACCGAATATAATTCTGACGGCATCATGCTGATTCCGGCAGTAGTGGCCTTGAACACTTCATTCTTTGTACTTCATCAAATACGTGTCGTATTGTGTCTCAAATGGATGGAAGGGTGCTGGGATGAATTGTGGATGGCTGAAGAGCGTTTTGACTGCCTGAGGCCATTGGCCGGCATCAATGTGATAAAGACGAAACTCACCACTGATGGTACCTACGTCTTTGGAAATAACAGGGAAAGTCGTACGAGAGAACTTTGGACCTTGACCTGAAACAGCGGCATTCACCGTCATCACGATACCTTGATCGGTCTGCTCGAAGTTCATCTTTAGTGCATCGCCTACAACTAACAAACCATTGCCATCCTTGTCGCTGAATAAGGCTGCATCAACATTCATGCGATTGCCCTCAAAATAAAGATCGTCCATATGTTTGGACCATATGCCATAACGATTGGCCTTATTACGGCCTGGATAACTGGAGAAGGGACCGAAACCTATCCACTGAACACGGTCAAAACGTTGGTCGAGTAAATAAGCAATGCCTAATTCTGAAAGGAATCTATCTGTCGTATCTGGGGTGAGTACGTAGGTCACTTTCATCCCTTCTCCCTCTTTTGAGCTCTGCACATCAGCCTTGACATAGGGATTGTCCAAGGGCTGAAGGTATTGCTCAATGCGCTGATCCTGAACTTGTATCATCTCTGCTATGGTGGCCTTGCGACCAACACGCAACAACGGACCCTCTTGGACATACAACATGGCATCGCCTGTACCAGACCATGAGACATTAGGCTTGTTCATCACAAAACTCTGATGAAGGAATGTGTGTCCTTGAGCATCATCGATGTCGAACTGCAAAAGACTAAGGCCTTTATGCTTTGGAAGCTCTAAAGTGATGGATGTTGAGTCGTGAGGAGGACAATACGGACTGAAAGCACCACGCATCACCGTGTCACGGTCATGGGTCAGCGACCAGTGGAAAGTGACGTTGTCTTTCAGATTGAGGAAATCATAACGGTTCACGATGGTGAACTGACCGTCTTTGATATCCGACACGAAAGCACGGGCGTAGTTGTGTTGCAATTCATAGTAGTTGGGTAGGGGAGTACGGTCTGAGTAGAGCACTCCGTCTGTACCTTTGTTGCCATACATCGTAAAACCGCCGTCTTTAGACGTGAAGACTCGCTCCTCATAACCATAACGTTGTTCTTTCTTCTCTTGAAATGGCATGCCCTGATCCACCCACTCCCAGACGGCACCTCCTGCAATACAGGGGGTGCGCTCAATGATTTCCCACTGACGGTCATGATCCTCAAATGAGATGCCAAGGGTATGACAATATTCCGTAAAAATCACAGG
>CACYEC010000017.1 GCA_902773225.1 uncultured Bacteroidales bacterium | reverse complement strand
CCAAGCGATGGCACCAACATCGTAGCCGCTTCTTCTGGCAAAGATGGTTTACATGCACAGGCTTTCCGACTGACCGACGACAATGACCACCTCGTCCCCTACGCCTTCGATGCCGACAAGGTGGAGAACAGCCGGTCGCTCCCTGCTTCCGACATCCCCTACACTTTCTGTGTGCCTTATAAGCTCAATGTCCCCTCCTACGCGCGTGCTTACAAGTTGAGCCAGTACGATGACAACACGCTCGTTTTCAAGGAGGTGAAGGGTGAACTCGAGGCCATGCAGCCCTACCTGCTGAAGGTCGTCGGCAGCAAGCGCCTGCGCAAGACCTCCACCACGCTCGACACCAACATCGCACAGACCATTCCCGCCAGCGACGGAAGCGCATACGGGCAGCAGGTTGACGTACCTGGCTACTCCCTCCGCGGAACCTTCGAAGCCATCAGCAACAGCGATGCCGCCGAACTCGGTGCCTACATCTTGCAGAGCGACGGCGACTGGCACCCCGTCGTGCATACTGAAGGTTCTTCAGCACCAACTATCCTCCCCTTCCGTGCCTTCCTGTTGCCCAGCGCACGCAACACCAGCCCCTGCCTCTCGATGACCCTCGAGGACGCTGCAACCGACATCTTCGACATCGAGGCCATCGAGACCATCGACGTCGACGGCACCCATCGTTACTACGACCTCAACGGTCGGGAGTTGCAGGGCAAGCCCGAGAAAGGAATATATATTTATAAGGGTAAGAAATATTGGAGCCATTGAGCCTCATAAAGCCCCTAAGGTTCCATACAGATGCTTATTCTTGCTACTTTCGTCATACTCCATGCTGATGATTGCAGCATTCTGGGTAGTATCGATTTCATGAAACGTGTACATTTTCATGTACACGTTTCATTTGAAAGAATGAAAGGATAGCGTTTTCTTTGTCCCCAAAAAAGAAGAAGAGTTATGACACTATTGACAGTAAGAGATTTCAGAAGTCAGATGGCTAAATCTTTTGACCGAGTGGATGCGACGTTAAGCTATGTAAAGATATTGATTTCATGACATTCGACGGGCGACAATAACGAAATGACCCTTGAAACAGTTTATTTCTGTGTGTCTTGTCCTATTGTCCACCACCTAAAAAGAAGAAACCCCAGTATAGAACCATACCAAGGCTTTTTTATCGCTTGTATCTGGTCGTAAAGATAGGACACTATGGCTGCTTGAAGTCTGCGCTGTCGGCGGCCATACCTGTGATGATATCTTTCTCACGGTTAGCCTCACGCACCATGCCTGTATAGTCACGGTAAGACCCCTTGATTCGGTAATACCTTTCATCACCTTGAGCCTTCGGGTTGTATATAATCTGGGACATAATGTGCATCGTGGTGCAAAAGGTAGCGCTTTTTTTTCAATCTTCTGCGTACTACATTTGAGTTTCAAAAGCCACCAATTTTGATTGGCTGCAAGTTACAATCCTAAGCATCCTGAAAACCTAGTAATTTTTTGTCAGTGTTGGGTTAGTAAATTGTGATTTTTGGGGGACCTGGCATATTGTCAATATCGAATAACTCGAAATCGACATTATTATAGAATCCCTTAGGTTGTGGTGTATTAACAGTAGGCGAGTAGTTGATAAAATTCGGATTAATACCAACGTAGAAACACGCTCTTTTAATCGCCACCAATTCTGCCTCAGAACAATTTTTGTCAACACGTACTTTCTTGATAACATCTTTCCATGTGATTTTTATATCCTCAGGTTTTACCTTATTAGAATGGTTGCGCTGCCCACCGCCCTTTTTGGGAATAAGGAATAAACGCAGCTCTTGTTCGTAGGCATAAGCATCGCGTTTTAATGACAGAAGCCTTAGGAAAGAATCTAAAGTAAACGGAATGAAGTGTTTCTTGTAATCAGGTTGTCGTTTTTTGTGCAAATTCAGAATCTTATTCTCTGAAACGTATTGTACGATTCTCTCTTCAAACCTATAATTTGTTGACCTCAGTTGATTGCGCAACTCAACGATATTCAATTCAAGTTGCACACAATGAGCGCCAAGGGCTTGTCCATGAGCGTACACTTTCCATGCCGCCTCACTATTCTCAGCTATAGTTGTACAGGTCGCAAATAGTTGAGATGGATTATATTTTGCAGAAGGAAGATTATAATTCGCGCAATAAAACCGCCTCTCATATTTATCACTCCATGTACATGGTTCGGAGAATCTCAATGATTGGCCATAAAGTGACAGTATAAAAGCTTCAAGTGTCATATATTTGTACACTTTTGCATACTGCATCACTTCTTTAGAAATGGAAAATATGCCATTATCGTCTTCTGTGTACCTATATGCAACTTGGCGATAGGGTGTTGTCTCTTTTCTGGTATAATATGCAGTAGATTCTCCCTCTTTAATTTCAAGGATCGCCACTGTTTTATCATCTTCAACCACACTTTCCAAATCAAATGTAACACCTGATGATAGATTATCGATAGCATGTTGGACCTTGTTCATTAGTAGATAGTAATCCTCTTTTATTCCAATTACTTTCCGCTTCCTCTCGTCAACTCCGAATACAATATAGCCTCCAAGACGATTAGCCATTGCTACGACCTGCTGTAACAGATTATCTAAACGAGGGAGTCCGACCCTGAATTCCACGTACCTTCCGTCTTCCAATTCCCCGTCCACGAGTTGATTTCGTGATGGACGCGCTTCTAAGAGGTCGCTTAATTTGATATTTATCATAGTGTTTGTCTTATTGTTAAATGATGGTGTGAAGATAGTTCCCAAAGGATCCATCTGTTATAGAATCGCCACATATGAGATCCTCCAGGAACTAAATTCAAGATAAGTTATGCTTTATTCACGACTTTCCCAAAACGCCTCCCAGTCATTGCTGTTTTCTCCACGGTCGGGGGCGAGAACTTCGCCGGTCTCTTCATCGCTCCAGCTCATGGCAACAACCATCATAGGGGTATAGTCGGAGGTCTCAAAATCAGGTGTTGTATATTCTTTTTTCTTCATATTCACTCTCTTTTTACTTGATGTACTGCTTCTTGCCATTGATGATGTAGATGCCCTTGGATGGGTTCTCAACACGGCAGCCTTGCAAGTCGTAGATGACGTTGCTTTCAGGAATCAACTCACCGTTTTCGATGCGTCCGATAGCAGTTGTGGTTCCATCCTCATTGTCGAGAATGAGGTTGAAGCTGTTAACACCAGATGATGCATTACGAACCAAGAACGCTTTGTTGGCAGGAATGTTAGTTCCCGTATATCTGTGGAATCCGAAGTAACCAGTATTGACTCCACGGCCAAGTGTATAGACTGTACCGTCGATGGATGAGACAGGAGTATTCTCCGTCACGCCGCAGAGTTGGTTGTCCGTGATTTCCTCCATCTCGTCGCCAGTTTCATTGAATGTAATTGTCACAGGATTTGCCATGACAATAACACCAGTATAGGCTGAGATATAATCTTTCAGTTTCTTCATCCACATGATGTTGCCTTCAATATTATAAACATAGAATATGCCAAGCAGATTGTCGTCTTCTGGGATTGCAACTGGATAATCAAGATAAAGAGTGGATATACCCACAGAAGATACAATAAGTTCGTGTCTTCCAATATTATCTATCACGATAATTTCCTTGAATTTACCATCAAGAGAAGAAGTCAAACTGTTGACCATTTCAGCATTTTTGACATTCTTGTATAGGTAAAGCGTTCGTTTGTTGGACGCTATCTTTGTATTACTCAAAGAAGCAGTTTTAGCATTCGGAGTCCAGTGAATCTCAGTCAGGCTTGAGCAGTTTTCGAATGCACTTTCTCCGATTGTGATAACTGAACTGGGAATCTCAATGCTCATCAAGTCTGAGCAATCACTGAATGCGTATCTTCCAATAGAAGTGACAGTGTTGGGGATTACAAGACTATTGATCTCTGTGTTTTCGTCACTGTAAATGTTTTTTGCATAATATAAAGGATTTGAGGTTTTATCAGTAAATAATATGCCGCACCATGAAGCTATGTCTTTTACGATTACTTTCGTTAAGTTCGTACAGCTGGAGAACGCATTACTTCCAATCGATGTCACAGAGTTTCCAAATTCGATGCTCGTGAGGCCGGTACAACCATTGAACGCATTATTTCCTATCGATGTGACGGAGTGGGGAATCTCTATGCTCGTAAGTCCGGAGCAGCCAGAGAACGTAGAAGATCCTATCGATGTCACAGAGTTGGGAATCTCTATG
>CACYEC010000016.1 GCA_902773225.1 uncultured Bacteroidales bacterium | reverse complement strand
CACAGGTACACCCAAAGTCACCTCCAAAAAATCCACCTCCTGAGAAACAGGAAGATACATAGGTTATAACTGCAATATGGGTTAACTAATATAAGATTCTTAACTAAAATAAGATTCCAACTACCCTCCCATCTAAGGGGAAAGGATACGGGAAAGGCTACGGGTAGGCGACGGAACGTCGGGAATGGGCGAGCTTGCTCGGGAATGGGGTGGCCTACGGCCGGGGTGGGGTGTTGCACCCTCGTTTCCTCGTTTATCCGTTTCCCCGTTTATCCGACAAATCGCATTGAGTCAATTATCAATGGTCAAAAATGCGATTAAGAGCGAGTGCAGAGCCAAATGGTCAATCATCAATGTTCAAAAATGCGATTGAGTGAGTGCAGAGCCGAACTTGTTCGAGCTATGCCGAGCGTGAGCATTTTATCTAATGTTCAATGTTCAATGGTCAATATGACTATAGAACCCAAGTGTGGCGGAATGTCTCTCCCGACTTGTAAGTGCCGCACACCGTGACGGTGTAGGAGGGGGCATCGGAGAAGAGGAGCACTTTCGCACTGCAACCGCTTTGTTCGAGAATCACTCCTCCTTGTACTTGCCAATAGACAGATTCTATGTCAGACGAAGTAACCTTGAACGTCTGGGTCAATCCTGTGTGTTCAGGAACAACTGGAGGAGGCGACATCAGGTTCGAGAAGTACTGACACATGCCTGACTCCATCTCGTAAAAGCGTGGGCTTAGTATGGTATTTCCTTTCTCATCCTCTTCCGTATGAATGGTATGTCGGCCGGGCAAATCGTAACTCTTGAGTGAAGCTCTTTGAGATCCAAGGTACTCCGTGATTTTTTCTGAACCATACATTTTGGGGAAGACCAACCAATTCAGGAACACATTCTTGAAAGGATGTCCCTCTCCAAAAGGAACGACACGATCGCCTGTGCTCTGGAAAGAGATGACAGAAGTAGTGGCGTTATTCAGGATGGACAAGTCATTGACAGCTCCCCATAAGTTCCCGACGCCTAAGATCGTGAATGTGTCTTTCAGTTCGGGAGAAACAGCTTTGATGCCTCCTTCGTCCTTAGCGACAGAGGGGATGTTGTCTTCCTTCATGAACGCCACATTCAATGCGGTGATTCCTCCGGCGCTCGTTCCAACCACAAACACACGACCCGCATCAACGGCATAGTCTTTCTGATGAACGAGATAACGAATGGCTGCATCCACATCTTGTACGGCACGGAAACCGGCCCTGTTCACCGATGGCAAACTCTTGCGGAAGCCCAAACGGTAATTCACTGAAGCCACAACATATCCTCTACCCGCGAAATAACGTGCAAACTCTGGAAAACCAGGATCCCTTTTGTCACCATTGAAGAAAGCCCCGCCATGGACAAGGACAAGCAAGGGCCGTGAGCCTGACTTGTTGTCTTTCGGGAGATACACGTCCATGGTCAACTTCAACTCTGTCTTTCCGCGCTTGAGCTCCGTTTTCTTTACCTTGAAAATCTCGTTAATGGTTCCGCCCGTGTCTGGATAGGATATCCAGTATCCCTCGGCTTTTGCATAAACCACATCTTTCTTGACCGAAACGGCATATGCGGAATCCTGGTAAGTCCATGTCTCCGGGTAATCCTTGAATTCAGGTGCCTCATAAAGGCTGTGACTGAGGATAGGAATGGTGTCGCCTGTGATTTCCGTCAAAGTCAGTTTGCCATTCTCGGATGTCAGGCTCACTTTGCGTGCATCTGCCATCATTCGTCCCTCGTTCAGATAATAGACTCCGCTCCATTTCCCGTCTGGCATTCGTTCGAACTTGGCAAATCCGTCGCCTTCCGTCGTCGTCAACCGATAGACTGTCCCTGTAGCGAGATTGATCTCATTTTCCTTCTCTTTTTCTTTGTCTTTCTCTTTACATCCGACGCACAGGACGAATGCCAGTAAAACCGTTATGTAATGTCTTAATTTCATAAAAGGGGATTTCTATAAATTGCTGCAATAGGAATTTTACCACGGCGTGGATTGTTGTGGTGCTATGTGGTGGTGGGAACCGCAACTGGCTGTCTGTTTTCAAACTGCAAAATTACAAGTTTTTTCTATATCGTCTATGATATGGAGGTTTTTTTCACACGGAGAAAAATGGAAAAAACTTGCACGATTCACAACAAGCTGTTGTCTTTGTGACAGTGCGTTTTCATGTGAACAAACACATTCCTCTCGGTTTTGTCAAAAAACGACATGTTTTTCCTCTCGGTTTTGTCAAAAAACAGTGGTTTTTTCCTCTCGGTTTTGTCAGAAACAGCTGATTTATGGAGGCGTGTTTTTCCCCGAATTACGAATCATTGCCTACGTCGCGCCAGCCACTCCCCTCCCATTTAAGGGGAGGGGTAGGGGTGGGGTGTTGTACCCTCGTATACTCGTTTATCCGAAAAATCGCTTTGGTCTTCGTTTACTCGTTTATCCGTTTATCCGTTTCCTCGTGATAACTCCCCAGGCCGCATCCGCGACCTGTCCTTTAAGCCCTTTAAGTCCTTTAAGTCCGTAGGCGATAGTTGAATATGGCAATCACTTGCAGACGGGACGAACACTGGAACCATAAACACGGTTGTAGGCATACTGTCCGTTCCAGTATGCGTCGCCACAATAGATGAAGAGGTGGTAAGCGTAGTAGTGGTCAAAGCCATAGGTCTGTTTCGACGACCAGTAGTAGCCATGGTAGCCGTAGTTGCCATCGTTGAAGTAGCCGTCGTCCCAACGGTATCCTGCCGCAGGCAGAAACATCGTTCCTCCATTTTTACCCTTGAACAATCTGCCATAAACCCCATTGAGCCTTGCCCATGAGGAAGAGCAGTTATCGAGCAGTTCCTTCATCTGGTCCAACGACGGCATACACCAACTCCCTCCCCATCTGACGTGCGCCACATCGTACGACGTGCCAGCGATGTCCGAACCAATGTCTTCCCATTCTCCATACAGACCGTTATCATGATAATCATCATACCAACCATCATCACCCGAATCCAAGCCTGAACTGTACAAATAACTGACATCATTGTAAACTGCCTTTTCCTCCGTCTCTCCCCAAGCGTAATAACCGCCATAACCTTCGGGTTCTTTGGCTCCCACGTTGCAACATGCCCATTTTGTGCCGGAGGGCAAACCGAGGTCGATGGCATGAGGGTGGTTGTCGTCGGGACATGTTGAAAGCACTTTCTCTATAGGAATAAATACCATTCGGGAAATCGTTTCAAGAGGAATACGGCTGACACCCTTGGTCGTATGGATTTCCTCCACAACAGTTTCTTTATCTCCTTTCTTATCGATGGCAAAAACAATGCTGTCGATTTCGGAATTATAAAAGGCTTCGAAGCTACCACCGTTTCTGAGAATATAAAGCACCGCTTGATCTTCTGTCTGTGCGCTGGCGATGATGGTGGCGAGGGCCATCAGCACGGACAGAATAGTCTTTCTCATAGCCTTACGGACTATGATTCCATTGGACTGCCTAAACTCAACTGCTTCTTGGTTTTTCTCTTCATTCTGTTCGTCCATACCATTCTTGGATTGTCCATGCAAAAATAGCAATAACAGATGGAAAGGACAAATTATTCTTGGCCTTTTTCCTGCAACTTCTGCTATACTTTGCATGAGACCTACCTAAAAAACACCATCAAATTATTGTAGTTTAAATAGAAAAATCTTATCTTTGCGTTGGAATTACCTAAAAGGCAATAATCTAAAACACGGAAAAATGATAAGCGAAAGATATACAAACCCTTTCATACTTGGAAAGAACATCCCGGAAGAGTTGTTCTGCGACCGTGATGAGGAAACCCAGACTCTCATCAAACAAATACGGAATGGAAGGAATGTAGCTCTCGTCTCGCCCCGTCGTCTTGGTAAGAGCGGACTGATTCATCATTGCTTCGAGCAGAAGGAAATCGTCGATAACTACTACACTTTTTACATCGACCTATATGCCACTTCATCTCTCAGGGAATTGGTGGTGGCTTTGGGAAATGAAGTCTATCGTTCGCTCAAATCAAGGCATTCAAACTTCGTAGAGAAATTTTACACCATGGTTCAGTCACTGAGGCTTGGATTCTCCATCGACAGTATGACGGGCAACCCAACCATCAATATCGGAATCGGTGAGGTACATGCACCGGAAACCACACTTGTCGAAATCTTCCAGTATTTAGAGGCTGCTGACAAACCATGTCTTGTAGCGATTGACGAATTCCAGCAAATCGGGGCATACGCAGAAAAGAATGTGGAGGCGTTGCTCCGTACCTACATCCAACGTTGCAGCACCACATCTTTCATCTTTTCCGGAAGCAAACGACATGTCATGTCGAACATGTTCAACTCCCCCTCCAAACCTTTCTACCAAAGCGCTATAACCATGGGACTCGGCACTATTCCCATAGAGACATACCAAGCATTCGCCATTCGGCTTTTCAATGCCTATGGCAAGGAGATTGACAGAGAAGTCATACAGAAAACCTATGACTATTATGAGGGATATACATGGTTTATGCAGATGATGATGAACGAACTCTTCAGTATCACGGATAAGGGAGGGAGGTGCACAAAGGATATGATACCACTTGCGGAACGAAACATCCTCAACCTGCAAGAAGCATCGTATGAGTCAACGATGCAAATGCTCTCAGTCAAACAAAAGCAGGTGCTCTATGCCATCGTTGCCGAAGGATACGCACGGTCGGTTACCTCAGGCGCTTTCATCAAGAAGCATCATTTGCTGTCACCCAGTTCTTTGCAGACTGCACTCACTGCTTTGATGGACAAAAGCATTGTGGTAATGACGGACAAAGGATACCGTGTAGAGGATTTCTTCTTTGCCAGATGGCTGCACTCAATGATCTGAAAAAAATAGCAATAACTGATGGAAAGGACAAATCATTCTTGGCCTTTTTCCTGCAACTTCTGCTCCCATTTAACTTGAGATAGTTGAGTGATAGCTGGTGCGGTATTGCTTTGCGGTCATTCCTGTAACTCGTTTGAAATAGCGGTAGAAGGAGGTGGGCTCGGAGAAACCGAGCATGAAGGCTGTTTCCTGAAGCGTCGGTGTGGCACCTATCTCAATGAATCGCTTGGACTGCGCTACCACGTATTGCCTTACAAAAAAAGTCATTAGAAATTCGTGCCAAAATTGTGCTCAATCATGTTTGTTCTCAACATAATAACGCATCGAATTCATGTCATTTATGATGGGAATGGGCTTTTTTAGAAGGTCACTTCAGATAATTGTTGATAAATTCCATCCGTGGACGCAGATAATGTTCGTCCCAAAACGGTCGGATTGACCCCGAAGGCCAGGCATGAGTGCGGAAGGGCACGCAGTTGACCGTCTTCTTGCCCTTGGCACCATTGAGCGACGACCATACGGCTGATGGTGGACAAGTGGTGTCGATTAGACCTATCTCGCAGTAAATCTCGGCTTTGGAATGGCGGAGAAGCAAGGCACCGTCAAAATAGGGCAAGGTACCATCGAGCATATCCGCTTCAAGGTCGGGGTGGTTCTCGATGGCGTGGGGCCAGCCGCTCCGACGGCCAGCACGTGCGCCACCCAAGTCCTGCATGGCCGGAACGTTGAGCACCACGGCGGATACACGGTTGTCAAGTGCGGCAGCTGCCACAGCCTGACCGCCTCCCTGGCTCTCACCGATGACGAGGATGCGTTTTCCGTCCCATTCGGGCTGTTGCGTCATGTACTCGATGGCGCGCAACAGACGCAGGTACATACCACGGAAGTAATACGTTTCACGGTCGGCGGCATTATGGTCGTAATAATCATGTAACAGTCCGTTCTCGAGCATTTTGTAGTAGTCGTCTGGCTGACCGTTGAGCATCCCGTGGGCGTTGAGGTCGAGACTGAGGGCACCGTTCCCCAAGGCGGCGTTTCCCACACACTCGCCGACTTGACAGCGGCACCAGTCGCCGCTCACTCCTGCCGCGCGGCATAGGATAATGATGGGCAACGAACGTTTCTTCGCTTTCAATGGCTTGGCCATGTATGCCCGAACGGGAGCGGGACCGAGGCAGTTGATTTCCACATCCGAGCATACGTATCGACCCGCAAACTGTTCAGGCACTTCAAGCGGTGTCGTTTTCACTTGTATTGGCAATGACTTGAGCAATCGCTTTTGGTTGTCCCAGTATGCCATGAGGTCCGCGGGCTCCTCATACCCAGCCTTGAAACCCTCGGGTGCCACCACATAACCTATGCCCTCCGTCGCCTCGCCCGCCTTCAGCTCAAGACTGACGGCACAAGTGCTGTCGAGTGCCTCCTCGAAGACTGTGAAGTCTTTGGAGGAGGGGAGGAGAGAGAAGGTCTTTCGAATGGTATTGTTGTACGAAACGAATACGGTGACGGAGTCTGTGGGGACTGTCTCGCCATGATAGCGAACGACTGCTTTTTCGCCTTTTTCATATACTCCGCTCGCCTTGTTGAT
>CACYEC010000015.1 GCA_902773225.1 uncultured Bacteroidales bacterium | reverse complement strand
TTTAGGGATGCAGATAACAATACCTTGACGGGCACGAGTCAGAAGCACACGATAGGCATTGAGCATGTATTTCTGGTTTTCCTTGTTATTCTCAGGATTCCACTTGTTCTTTCCATTAAATTTATAGAAGCTCCAGGTGCCATTCTCATAACGCATATCAGCATCCCAGAGAACACAAGCAAAGTCAAGTTCCAAACCTTGTACTTGTATTTCTGTTGCTGCATCTTCCAAGTAGTTCGATGAACGGATATCTGTCTTGTCTTCAAGAAACCAATGTACGGCATTATCTTCATCCTGCGCAAGGATATGTACAGCCAATGGCTTGAAACGTGCAGCCACCTTGGTCACAAGAATACCTGTCTGCTGTGTGCCTCGTGCCTGCTTTCTGAGCCAAGTTCTTGCTGTATCCATATCACGAGTCAATAATATCGGATAGTTTCTGCTTGCTACATCTTTATAAAGAAGTGCTGCATCTGAGCGGAAAGCAAGCATTGATTGTACGAATGCTGATAAGGTTTCTGCCCTAAAAGAACGAAGGCTGACAGCAAGATGCAAATCCTCCGCAAAGGTCACTTTATCGTTATCTTTCAGCAACTCATTTACGCGTCCTTCTGCATATTCTGCGTCAGTTAGCTTGTCAGAGATATAGACGTCCCAATGTTTGAACATCGTATTCAAGGCTTTAATCCATTCCGTAATACCGGCCTCGCCTGTGTTGATTTCCTGGCCACCTCCCACAAGGCAAACTATGACAGCCCAATCTTCACGCTGATCTAGTGACCAGATAAGAAACTCTGCCTCCGACATGGGAAAGTTGGGCACTTTTAATTTATTGCCATATGTTCCACCTCTTTTCAGATAGTCTGCTATACGCTTATGTGTCCAACTACGCTGAGCCTCGTCGAAAATTGCAACATGTTCTACTTCACCATAACCTGTATGCTCCAAATGAATAGCTTTCTCTGGGTCAATCTCTACAATACCATTCTCTACAGGATTCTTAATCTTAGCAAGCATGTTGTCGCGATAGCGGTGAATAATCTGAATGAATTCACTCACTTCACGCCTGGAATCCGAAAGGTTCTTTCGCTCGCCTTTTGCCACACATTTCTTTTGATTGTCGCGAGCTAATGCTTCTGTTAGAACAGCAACGAGTGGACCATTACCAGACAAATAAACGGCACCATTTTCTTTGTCCAATTCGCCGTCTTTGTAGGTTTGTTTGATAGCCACATCAAGGCCTACCAATGTTTTACCAGCACCTGGAACTCCAGTCACAAAGCAGATACTTTTCTTTTTCTGCTCTTTGCTTTTCTCTATGACTTGAAGGATGTAGTTGATAGTTCGGTCAGTTGAGACTTTGTCAGCCTCATGGCGAGTGATGTCTTCTACGGAATGGTTCTCATAGAGGGCTCGTGCTGCTTCGATAATGGTGGGAGTTGGGGTGTATGGACTTATAATCCAATTGTCGATAGTTTCATTATTAATTGCTTGCTCATGATTTAGGATGTTTTCAATTAGCTCTTGAAGGCGCTCGGAACCTGAAATCAAGGGATTGTATATCTGGTCATCATAAACGGAGGCCTTATAATCTGTTGTAGATGTCAAGTGTTTCGTAGGCACTAGAATGGGAACAATGACTTTGTCGTGACTGAAACGATGAAAGTTCTTGAGATCAAGAGCATAATCCATCACTTGCTCTACATCTGCTTGCAGAGCGTCTTTTTGTCCTACTTTAAATTCAAGTACAAAGATAATTCCTCGAAGCAGTAGAACCACATCAATGCGCTTTCCTAAACGAGGAATATCATACTCAAAAATGATTTGTGCATTTTCCTCTTTCCACGGTTGTAAGACTTGTCGTAAGATGTCTATCTCGCCCATCCATGCTTCATCTGTAGTGGTAAGTGCATCGCCATGATAGTTGTTGTGAAGGGTGCCAAGCACAGCTAGGCAATCCTTTTCTAAAAACTCTTTAAAGGTAGCAGTATATAGACATCTATTCGCCATATTTTTGTTTTTCTCAATTCAAAAAAATGATATTCTGCAAAGATACAACTTTTATTGTAAATAAAGAAAAAAAGTTGGGAATTATTTGGTTTTAGGCGAACTTTGGGATGTGGCTTTGTCT
>CACYEC010000014.1 GCA_902773225.1 uncultured Bacteroidales bacterium | reverse complement strand
TACAAGGTACTCGCCCTCATCGAAGAGCAAAAGGCTATGCCATGGCAGGCTGTCTATGACGAGTTCTGTCTGCGCAATGGCGTTCCTGTGGGTGCAGACTTCATCGCAGCAATAGAAGATTACGAAAAGAACGTGACCAGCAAGAGATAGCATTATGTCAAACAACAAAGGAAGCCTGAAGAGCACGATAGCCGTGTCTCTGACCAACTATCTCGATGCAGGCGCAATCGTGGCGGGTGCCAGTGGACTGACGCTCTGGCAGAAGTACTTAGGACTAAGCGAGATTCACCTCGGATGGCTCAACTTCATCAGCGCCAACTGCCTCGGTGCAGCACTGGGTGCCATCATCGGTGGCTTTCTGGCCGACAAGTACGGAAGAAAGTTCATCTACACCTACAACCTGCTGGTCTATATGCTGGGCGTGCTGCTCGTGATGTTCTCCGTCAACTTCCCGATGCTCCTGCTCGGATTCCTCATCACAGGAATATCTGTGGGCGTGGGGGTGCCTGCATCATGGACGTATATCTCAGAAAGCAGCGAAATCCACAATAGAGGACGCAATATCTGCATCTCGCAGATGTCGTGGGGATTCGGTCCCATGTTCATCCTCTTGCTGGGTATGTTCTTCGCTCCTGGCGGGTACCTGTTCTGTTGGGTGGAGGGCATTGCCCATGCCATCGGCGGTGCTGACCTCAGCGGCGACGCTCTGAACGTGTTCAGCTCCCGCGTGGTGTTCTTCTCGCTCTTCGTGGTGGCTTTCATCGCATGGAACCTGCAGCGTAAACTGGAGGAGAGCAGTGAATGGAAAGCATCGAAAGAGGCCGCAAAGGCCAAAGGCGAGGACACAGGACTACTGCATGCATTCGGCGTTTTGTTCTCCAACAAGATTGCCGTTCGAACGGTTTGTTTCCTTGCTGGCATATACTTGACCTGGAACCTCGTGGCTTCGGTGATGGGGTTCTTCCAACCACATATCTATGAGACTGCAGGTGGGCTATCCAACGAATACGCCAACATGCTGAGTTGTGTGGGATGGGCCATCGTCGTCGGCATCACATTCTGCCTGTCGTTCTTCATCGACCGTCTGCCGCACAAGTTGTTCTACATCTTAGGGCTCGTGGCCGCACTCGCCACATGGGTGGTTGTCTTGAAAGGTGTGAACGGCATCGGAAGCCTGTGGGCGTTCTCCATCCTCTGGGGAGTCAACGGTGGCCTTTCTGTACAGATTTTCTATGCGCTGTGGGGCACGGAGTTGTTCCCCGCTAAGTTCCGCGCAGGCGCTCAAGGCCTCATGTTCTTCATCGTTCGCGGACTGTCGGCCATTTGGGGACTGGTGTTCACCTACATATACGGCGAGAACGGAGAAGGATTCACGGTAGCCGCTTGGTGCATGATTGCCCTGCTGCTCATCTCGTTGGTTGTGGGTGTCATTGGCGCACCAAAGACTCAAGGCAAGTCGCTCGACCAAATCACACATGAACGCTACGGCGATAATTACTAGTCACTTTTTTCTCTCTGCCAGTTCGGACCTCTCGGAGCAGTTCGGGAGGTCCGAACTGTGACAGAAGAAGTTGCAGGAATATACACAAGTTCAATTTATCATGTCAGAGAACAAGAATCGAATCATCCAGTTCGATGCCTTAAGGGTAATTGCTGCTCTTGCAGTGGTTATGCTTCACACCTCGGCACAAAGATACATAGTCTCCTTCCCTTCAGATGAATGGAATGCAAGAAATTTATATGATTCCTTGGTGAGATGGGGCGTACCCATTTTCATCATGATTTCAGGAGCGTTTTTTCTTGACTCAAATAAGAAAATCGACATCAAGACTCTATTCTCGAAATACATCTCTCGTATTCTATTCATTTATGTGTTTTGGTCTATCGTGTATTGTGTCTATACATATTGGGGGAAGATGGGACCTCTTACACTTGCTTCAGAATTGATTAAGGGACATTATCACTTATGGTTTTTGAAGACTCTCATTGGATTGTATATTTTTGTGCCTATTCTAAGAACTGTGGTGGCTGATGTCAGAATTGAGCGCTATTTCTTATGCCTATCAATAGTGGTCGCCTTTGTTATACCTATGTCATTCCCTTTTTTGAACGATTCTTCTAATGACCTCGTCCAGAAACAACTTAAAACCTTCTTGATGAGTACTATTTCAAGCAACGTATGTTTTTTTGTTCTTGGTCATTTCCTCAAAAATACCATGGTGAAAAAAACTATAAAGACAGTCATTTATTTACTCGGAGTATTGAGTTTTGTAGCCGTATGTGTGCTCACGAAGTTTTTATCACATCGTGATGCTGAACCTAATATGTTTTTCTACAATGCAAATAATCTGTTTACCTTTATTGAGGCAGTTGCTATTTTCATTTTCCTGAAAGACACCAAGATATCACCCAAATATCATCAATTCATCATCAACGCTTCTAAAATCAGTCTTGGTATTTATATTCTCCACCCCCTTATGATATCAATGGCAAATGATTTTTTACAGTTCAATTCATCTTCTTTGAATCCACTGTTTTTTATTCCTGTCTTTACCTTACTCATTTTCATCATATCCTATATTGTAACATACGTATTCATCCGAATCCCCATACTAAGAAAATTATTGACATGATGACGTGGAGACTCCTCGTGGGCATCAAATATGACAAGTTGTCAAAAAAACTTCTGTCATATTGAACGGTGGGAAAAAGGTTGTTGAAGGACATTTACAGGCAAATAATAATGCGCCCTGCAACAGCAAAGCGCATTATTCATGTCATATAGTCCAAAGTCTTGTATTACTACTTGGGCAGGTTGAAGGCGCGGCTCATCTCAGCCATCTGCTCGTCGCTCATACCCTCTGGGGTGAAGCCCATGCACTTAGCACTAATGTAAATCTTTGCGCTCTTCGAAAGCACGTCAATCTGGTCGAAGGCATCCATCACATCAAGACCCTGGGCAAAGACTCCATGTTTCTCCCATAGCACCACGTCGTAATCGTCGAGTTCCTTGAGCGTAGCATCAGCCAGTTCATTGCTGCCTGGAAGTGTATAAGGAATGATACCAAGTCCCAGCGGACAGAAAGCCTTGGTCTCGGGTATCATGCTCCAAAGAATCTTGGTCAACACGTCCTTTTCAAGCATCTCTCGGTTATGGCTCATGGCGACTAACTCGATGGGATGGGTATGTACTGTGGCCTTGTAGTTGGACCCTTTCTCAATGAGGTGGTTGTGGACAGTAAGGTGAGATGGCAGTTCACTTGTCGGATTGACTGGATTGTCAGCGATAATCACATAGGAAGCGCAGTCATCAAGGATACGGATGACGGAACCATTGTCCATTGGCCATCGCGCAAGGTCGCGCATACGCTTGCCTGTTCCCTTGCAGTAGAAATACTTGCCCTTAAGGAAAGGCAGTGTGATACCGATTTGCTTCACCTCGCTAATAGCGGGCATCTGGCGAATCTCGTCGTCAACAAGGTCGGTGATATTGACCGTGATGTTGCCGCCATTGCGCTCGGCCCATCCATTGGCCCAAAGATATCCCGCCACCTCGGCAATGTTCATCACCTCGGACTTCAACGCGGGACGGTTGTCTAAAATACTGTTCATTTTTATATATGTTTTTTATTATGGTGTACTGTATTATCCATACTTTCAGTAGATTCCAGATTATCTGGACGAACGGGACATCATGTTATTTGCCCTTGACGTTATCGGTGAGTTTCACATTGAGGGCATTATTGCTGAGTGGGCTGGTGAGATAATTCTTCTCATGGGCTTGACCATCGAGGTTGAGAGTGCCATTGCCTACCGCCTGTATGTTCAATTTGTCGCAATCGACTTTGAGGTTGGTAGTACCATCGCCAGTGGAAAGCAAAGTCACTTCCTTTGCCTTGCAGGACAAGTCGTTGGTGGCAGAACCTGAAAAAGTGAGATTGGCTTCACCCTCCACTTCATAGCCTCCTGAAACATTTCCACTGCCTTTTCCCAACAGGTCAATGCTTTGTGAACGACACGAGGTGATGGTGACACCGCCAGCATCATTGTTCTGCACCATCAGCGTGTTGCATTGCACACTGTCGAGCACCACACTGCCCGAACCCATCACACCGATTTGCATGTCGGTGGTGTGGATGGTGCCTAATCCACGGAAGGAACCACTGTTGCAAGCAGCGAGCAACCGCAGTTCTGGACAAGACACATAGACCTTGAGATTGGACCGTGAACTGAAAGCATGAACGTCGGTGTTGTTCTCACCTCTCCTACTGAGCGTGAGCGTGCCGGAATCGAACTCAGCCACCATACTCGGAAAGAGCGTGCTGTCGCCCTCATACTCCAAGGAATAATCACCCTCTTTGTAGATGACATCGAAGGTGCCTATATGCGTGATTTGGTAGAAACCTTGCTCACAAATCTGGTGACGGCGGACAATCTTGGTGGAATCAACTTCTGTCTTGCCAATGTTGTCCGGATTGTTATTGCTCTGTTTCTTCTCGCCTGTACACGCTGTGGTCAGCAAAACCAACACTGCCAAACCTACTTGAAAAAAAGACCTTGTAGTAATCATTTTCTGTATGGATAATCAAGTCGCCACATCAATAGATTGCCATACTGATAAAGTAGGCAATGATGGTTGACACGAACACACAAACTAATCCTGGCATCATGAAACTATGGTTGAGCAGATACTTGCCAATAACCGTAGTACCCGTTCGGTCGAAGTTCACAGTGGCAATATCTGAGGGATAGTTAGGAATGAAGAAGTAGCCGTAGACACTTGGCAACACACCCAGCAACACGGGGCCTGGAAGACCAAGCGAGTAAGCCAATGGCAACATGGCTACCACAACAGCACCCTGCGAGTTGATAAGCACAGAGACAAGGAAGAACACAAAGGCGATGGACCATTTATACTCTGAAACGATGTCGCCAAGCGCCTCCTGCATCTGGGAGAGATAGTTTGAGAAATAAGTGTCGGCAAGCCATGCAATACCATAGATGGCAACCACTGCCACCATACCGCTCTGCCATACAGCACCCGAAACGGCCTTCTTAGGACTGGCCTTGCAGAAGATAATCATCAATGCGGCGGCTGAAATCATCACGATCTGAATGACGAGATTCATCTTCAGTTTGGTCGTAGAGGCCTCGGTCACACCATCCATCACAATACCTAATTTGGCGATTTGATCGGGTGTGAGCGTCTGCCCTTCGAAGAGGGTGACGTTTGCGGCGTCCTTCACGGCCTTCACTGTACTGTACTCAGGCAGAATGCTCTGGAAAGCAGCGAACATCACAATGATAAGCAAAGCAAACAGGAAGATATAGACGGCCAGTTTGGCGTCCTTGCCGATTTTCTTGTCAAGCGTGGTGGCTGTATTGCCGTAAACATAATTATAGACCTGAGGATCAGAAATTCTCTTCTGGAATTCAGGGTCCTTGTCAAGGTCCTTGCCTCTTCTATAAGAACAAGTGGCTGCCGCCATCAGTCCACAGAGACAAGCGGGAATGGTGACCATAAGCACCTGTGGTATGGTAACATGGAAACCATTGGAAGCAGAGATAGTGGTGAACGCCACTACCGCTGCGGCTATGGGAGAACAAGTGATACCGACTTGTGAAGCCACCGATGCCACAGCACAAGGACGCTCAGGACGTATGCCCTTCTTGATGGAGATATCAACGATAATTGGCATGAGCGTATAGACCACATGACCTGTTCCAACAAGTACAGTAAGGAAGAACGTGCATAATGGCGCATAGAATGTGATGTGGTCAGGATGTTTCCTCAACATCTTCTCCGCAATCTGAATGAGCCAGTCCATACCACCCGATGCCTGCATGATGCCGGCGCATGTCACAGCGGCGATGATGATGTAGATAACGTCAGTTGGAGGAGAACCAGGCTTCAAACCAAAACCAAACACCAGGATGGCCAATCCAATACCCGATATGGCACCAAGGGCCAATGAACCATAGCGCGAACCCACATACAAAGCGAGAAGCACTACTAATAATTCAACAATCATTAACATAATTTTTGTACTGTATTTATTAAGGTTAATGTCTGATATTTCTTCTTTTCATGCAAAAATAGACTTTTTTCACGAAATTATCCTCATAAACTGCAATTATTATTCCAAAAAATCGTAACTTGCACAAAGAAACCTTTATTCCTACTCTATAATTAACCTATATTTACCCTAAACACAACCCATCATTATGAGACGTATAACTTTCATTGCACTACTTACTCTTGCTATCACATCGCAAGCACAAGAAATCAAAGACTTCACATACAAAATCTACGGACTGGCACGCACCGACTACTTCTTCAACTCACGACAAAATGAAGAGACCGTAGAAGGCATCTTCCTCATGTTCCCCAAGGACAATGCCTACGACCCGCTGGGCCATGACATGAACGCACATGCTGAGAGCAGCCTCTACAACCTACACACACGACTGGGCGTTGATTTGACGGGACCAGAAATATGGGGGGCGAAGACTTCCGCCAAGATTGAGTTCGACTTCCGCGGGTCTGGTTCCACCTTCGGTGTCATCCGACTACGCCACGCCTACGCTAAACTCGACTGGGGACACAACGAGTGGCTTTTGGGACAGACATGGCATCCCCTCTACGGAACAGTGGCACCCGAATTGATGAACCTGAACATGGGCGCACCATTCCAGCCCTTCAACCGCGCTCCTCAGATCCAATACAGTTATGCTCCAAAGAACCTCCTGCTCCGCGCTTCCATTCTATGGCAAACGCAGTATCTCTCTGTGGGTCCAAAAGGCAAAAGCCGCGACTATATCCACAACAGCAACATCCCAGAGATGTTCGTAGGCCTCGACTACCAAGACGCAACCTGGACTGCCGGTGCTGGTCTTCACTTCTCATCATTGGTTCCCCGTCTGTACAGTTCAGTGCCTGACCCCAATAATGGTATGCAAGAATCCTATAAGGTGTCGGAACGCATCAACGGCCTGAGTGGCGAAGTCCACTTCAAATACAAGGACAAGAAGTTGATGGTAGCGGGCAAGTCAGTCCTCAGTTCCAATCTTACCCAATGCAGTACGTTGGGAGGCTACGGCTCGACAAGCGTCAACAATGAGACCGACGAACGCGAATACTCCCCTCTTCGCATCTCTCACAGCTGGCTCAACGTGATGTACGGCACTAAATGGCGCGGTGGCGTGTTCTTCGGCTACCTCAAGAACCTCGGTGCTTCAAAAGAAGTGTTCAACCTTTACGGCACTGGCACAAATGTCGATCAACTTACCAATGCCAGTGTGGAACTCACCTACAACATCCCCCATTGGAAAATCGGTGCGGAATACAGCCTGACTACCGCATGGTACGGCACCAACGACGATAAAGGGAAAGTGTATGACACCCACGATGTGTCGAACAACCGCTTTGTCATCAGCGCACTTTATAGTTTCTAACCAATGCAAATCGTCATTAGCGCACTATACAGTTTCCAACCTATGCAATTAGTTGATGACCAATCTGGAGCGGCAAAGAAATGCCGCTCCTATTTGTGTGTACAGTTTCCCCTATCGGACATTACGATTGTCAAAATATATCACAATTATTTTTAATTTGTTGTTAACAAACATTGCCTTTACGGAAATTTTTCCTTATTTTGCAGAATGAATTTGAACGAGAACTAAAAACTCTATGCAAATCCATCGGAAGAACATTGATTTTAATATATATATTTCATCGATAACTCAATAATTATAAACATATTACAAATTTTCATTAAAGCATCACTTTAAATATGAGAAAGACGATTTATTCAATGGCTTTGGCCATTGTTTGTGTGCTGCTTACCAGTTGTGGCAGCAAGAAACAGATGCTGGCTTTGACAGAAACCAACAACCAATTGAAGGCCGAGAACAATGAATTGAAGATGCAGTTGACCGAGAGCAAAAGCAAAGCGAAAAGTCTGGAAGACATGCTTGCCGATGCCAAAGAGCGCAATGCTGAACTGAAAGAACAATATGCCAGCCTTCAGCGTTCGTTGGAGAAGAGCATCCAACAAAACTCCGAAGGCAATGTCAACATCTCCAAACTCGTTGACGAAATCAATGCCTCAAACAAGTTCATCAAGGAACTGGTTGAAGCCAAGTCGAAGAGCGACTCACTGAACATGCTGCTGACCAACAACCTGACTCGTTCGCTCTCTGGCTCGGAGAAAGACGAGGTTGACGTGAAGGTGCTTAAAGGTGTGGTGTATATCTCGCTTGCCGACAACATGCTTTACAAATCGGGCAGTTATGAAATCAACGAGCGCGCAAGCCAGACTCTCGGCAAAATAGCCAAGATCATCATCGACTACAAGGACTACGACGTGCTTATCGAGGGTAACACCGACAATGTGCCCATCTCACGCACCAACATCCGCAACAACTGGGACCTCAGCGCCCTCCGCGCCTCTTCTGTGGTGCAGTGCCTGCAGAACGATTACGGTGTGGATCCAAAACGCCTGACTGTAGGTGGACGAGGCGAGTACAACCCTATCGCCACCAACGACAGCCCCGTTGGCCGTCAGCGCAACCGCCGCACACAAATCATCATCACGCCTAAACTCGACCAGTTCATGGACCTCATCGACCAGGCACCGGACGATGACGATGATTAATTAAGAAATATGAAGCATCAGTTAGCCATTCTGTGCGCGACTGCGTTCCTCGCCTTTTCGTGTACCAATGACAAGAATCAGAATCCTCATTCCCCTGGCCATCCCATAAGGGTGGACGAGGGAGAGGATATCTCTTTCTTTGGTGTGGTATTAGACGACACTCAACCATCCTGGATGGAGGTGGATCAGGAACATATAGAGACTTCTCCTTCTGCCTCCAACTTCATGGATTATGTGGAGAACAGCAGTTTCAACCAACAAGTGGAGGTAACCTTCTCTGACAAAAAGGCCACTGTGGTTCCTTCACTTTCGGGAGTTTCAGTGAGTATGACTGGTGCTGACGTCACCATCACATCTTCCACTCCCGGCGTGGAGTACATCGTGAAAGGCAAAACCGACAATGGCTCGTTGACCCTCAACAGCCAACAAAATGTGAAAATGACGCTTAGTGGATGCCATATCAAGAATCCCGATGGAGGTGTAATCACTGTCACTGGTGCCCCTTACACTTACCTTGTGTTGTCGGGCACCGACAACTACTTGGAGGACGGTTTCGTGCAGAAAGAGAGCAAGAAGAAACAAGATTCCGAAGACGATGGTTCTGCCAACTACTCCATCGATGACTTGAAACGACAGAGCAAGCAACAAGCCAAATCAAATGCCAATGGTGTGAAGAAGAAAAAGAACAGCATCAAAGGCACCATTCTGACCGACCACAACTTGGTGTTCAGCGGATATGGGAAACTCACCATCCAGTGCAACAGCAAGTCGGGAATACGAGCCGACGAAGAGGTGGTGTTCCGTCCAGGCAACGTCATACACGTCAACAGCCATGAAGGGAAAGGGGTATCGGGCAAGACCGGCATAGTGATTTATGGCGGTGTGCTGAACGTCGACTGCAGCAACTCAGGGAAGCGCGGCATCTCCAGCAAAGGCATCCTGGCCATCTATGGAGGCCGTGTCAGTGTCTTGTCTTCTGGTGGGGAAAAATGCGAAGGCATCGAATCGAAAGGCGTGATGCTAATCAATGGTGGCGACATCAGTGTGGCAGCCACAGACGACGCCATCAACTCCAGTGACGACCTTGTGGTGAACGGAGGTCATATCTATGCTTGTTCTTCCGTCAACGACGGTTTGGATGCCAACGGCAACCTCATCATCAACGGCGGTATTGTGGTGGCAAGTGGTGGCAAGGTTCCTGAATGTGGTCTTGACGCCAACGAGGAAGATGGTTTTCATGTCTTTATCAACGGCGGAACGCTTGTTGCCTCCGGCGGAAACCATACCGTTCCATCCGACAAGTCACGCCAAGCCTCCATCATCTATGGAGGAGAAATCGACAGCACAGGTTGCATGGGTGTCGCAAACTACCTCGGCGCTCTCCTGACCTACAACCTCAACCGTAATTATGGAAAGGGAGGTGGACAGTTGCTGTTCAGTTGTGACCAGTTGAAACAAGGTGGCAAGTACAGCATTGTCAAGGGGGATGCCATCGACATGAACAAAACGATTTTCGGGATGGCAACC
>CACYEC010000013.1 GCA_902773225.1 uncultured Bacteroidales bacterium | reverse complement strand
TCGCATACGTTTTCAAGGCCGTTTTTCATTCCTTTTTGTTCTTACACAATAATTCAAGTTCGCAAAATTAGTGCTTTTTTTTGGTTTTATGGAATTTAATAACAAATATTTGCATTTAAATTGATTATTATTTGTCAAAACGATTAAAAAATGGATGTTTTGGCATGTATGAATCAATATTTTTTGTCTTTTAGCGACTTTTTCTCTTTTTTATATATGTGTAAATAGGGTAGTGGTCGCTTTCTTTGAACGACTTATCCACTCTGGCTTCATAAGCCTCATAATTATTGGACACCAAAATATGGTCTATCCTAAAATACATTTTATTGTGATAATACGAGAATCCTATGCCATTTCCACTTTGGGTGTAAGCATCGTTAAGTAGTCGTGTGAGACGGTAATGAACGTATGATACAGGAGAATCGTTGAAGTCACCGCATACAATCACACCGTCACGACAACGCAGTTCTTTTTCCACAAGGTCATATAGCACATCTGTCTGGAGTGCGCGGAGAGAATCAGCAAATGAAATCTTATTCAACAACTTCTTACTGTTCTCTTTGTTCACATCCTTTTCATTAATCATTTCATTATAATTCTCCTTGTCATCATTTTTTAACTTATAGGATTCCAAATGATTGTTGATGACTGTTATGGTATCACCTTCAATCAGCAAATGATATATTGCACTGCAATTCGTTACTGTAGGGTAGGTAATAATTTCCGCATCTATAATAGGATACTTGGAAAAAATGGCTAAACGACTTCGAGCTGGAACAACGGTCAAGTATCCATAAGGATAAATATCGTCCATCTTGTATTGATTAATATCATCAATCCATAAAATCTCTTGGAGACAGACTATATCGGCTCCGCTATTTCTAATATATTGATTAACGGCGTTTTCATTGAATTTCTTCATGTTCCGCCTCCCGAACCACTTGCCAAAAGTCTGGGTATTGAAACTAAGCAATTTGATAGATTTTTCGGGTGCCTTTTGTGGAATATTAAAAGGGATATAGGCACGTATGCTTCCCCAACAGCATACGAAGGCTAAAAGTGGTATCCATGCAGTACGCCATTTCACCACTAACCAAAAAATAAGGCTGACTATGTTTATAGCCAGAAAAAAAGGAAAAACCAATCCCCAACTTGATATGATGGTATATTTGGCCGGGCTAAAATGGGTGCTGAAAACACAGACAATCATGCCTAACGACATCATTGCACTGATAAACACCAATATATAATAAATCAACTTACCTATACGAAGCAACATGGATTTGTAAGACTATTTCTTGTTACTTGCATCGAACAAACGCTGTTTTTCCTCCGGTGTCAGACTTGCATAACCACTCTGACGTACCTTGTCGAGGATTCGGTCTATCTCGTCGTTGTCGGCTTTCTTTCGCGCGTTGTATTCATAGTCACGCTCACGGTCATTCATATAGCGGACAGTCACCTCAGGATCATCCTTGCCAGTGAAACGCTTACGCATTTTAGAGAAGAAGCCTTCTTCATTTCTTCCGTAATTGCCTTCTCTACGACTGTAGGAAGAACTGCTGTTGTCAGTCCAAAAATTACGACCTCCCAATTTGTAGTGGGAGTAAGACTTGCCTTTCCAATAAAGAATGAGAATCAAACCAAACAACATACCACCTAAATGGGCGAAATGAGCCACACCATCATTGCTACCTAAACCTTGAAGCAACTCAATAACTGCGTACGCAACTACAAAATACTTGGCTTTGATGGGAAAAGGAATAGGGATGATGAACAAACGCTCGTTCGGAAATATCATACCAAATGCAAGCAAGATGCCATACACTGCACCTGAAGCACCGATTGTCATAGCACCAGCATAAAGCAAACCTGTCATCTGGCACACTTCTTGAACCACAGCGGCACCAAGACCACAAACAATATAGTATAGAAAGAAACGACTGCCACCCCACACTTGCTCAATAATTCTGCCAAACATCCACAGAGCGAACATATTGAAAAAAATATGACTAAAACCAGCGTGCATGAACATATATGTAAAAGGTTGCCATATTTGGAAGTATGGATGTTTGAAATAATACAGACCCAGAATTGAGGACAATTCTATATTAAAATTTGATAGAGATAATGCTGAATCAATGACAAACATAATGACGTTGGCAAGCAACAGATATTTTACAACAGGAGGCATTCTCATATTTATAAATTTTTACTTCTTACCTTTATAACTTTGTATTTACTATGCAAAATTACGTTTTTTTGCCCTACTTTACGCATTTTCAGAGCAAAACAGAAAGAAAATTTAATGTTTTTCGCAATTTTTGAATATTTTTGTTTGAAGAATATAAAATATACCATATATTTGCATAGATAAAAGAGTGAAAAACTTAAACTTACATATAATTAATCAACCAAACAACTACATTATGAACAAAAATGAACTTATCAATGCTGTAGCTGAGAAGTCTCAGTTGAGCAAAGTCAATGCCAAAAAGGCTGTTGATGCTTTTGTAGAAGTTGTCACAGAAGCCTTGAAAGGTGGTGATAAAGTGGCTCTCGTAGGTTTCGGTACTTTCGCTGTTGCTGAAAGAGCAGAGCGCAATGGTATCAACCCCGCTAACAAAGCTCCTATCAAAATCGCAGCCAAGAAAGTGGCTAAGTTCAAGGCTGGTATCGAACTTGACAAAGCAGTCAACTAACCTTTTTCCGTTTTGCAATCATTCATATAAAAGGCACTGCTATCGATAGCAGTGCCTTTTATAAATTAAGGTTTGTTTTAAAAATAACGATTTTGCAACAAACCCTATTATTAACTTAACTTTCACACCATTATGAAGGATTGTAACATACTGACGCTGAAGCGTCATCTCTTAATAACAGAGGGTCAGCACGACCTTCAGTTCAAATAGCGGCTCACCTAAGCACACTTTTCTTAATTCTTAACTAAATTAAGATTCTTAATATCAGCAGAATAGAAATTCGATAATTCAATAATTCGTAATTAATACAACATATCTTATGTCAAAAGCAAGTGAATTAGGTATAATAGGAGAGGAACTGGCCGCTAATATGCTCGCACAGAAAGGATACTCCATTTTGCACAGGAACTGGAACCTCCACAAGGGGTACGAACTTGATATTGTAGCCATGAAAGATAATGTAGTCGTGTTTTGTGAAGTAAAGACCAGGAAAACGGACACATTGCAAAAACCGGAAGATGCTGTCAACAAACGTAAAATACAACATATCATTAAAGCGGCGAATTTCTATATCAAATATTATCATATCGATGCTGTCATTCGTTTCGACATCATCTCCATTGTCTATCAAAATGAAAACAACTTTCACATTAATCATATTGAAAACGCCTTCCAAATCACCCTCACACAAATCAGAAGCAAATGGTAAAATGTTCAACTTGCCCATATTTTCGTATATTTCGTGAATTTTCCCATATTTCGTATGTTTCATAATGTTTCATTTTGTCATACCCATGAAACATTTTTGCATATAACATCGTATAAATATCCATATAATACCCCAAAAATCACCCATAATATGCAGAAAATTTACAATTCTGCATAAATATCCCTTGTTTTAACATTTGTTATGAAACATTTGACTCCAGCACTTTTTCCAATTTCTACATGATGATTTCCATCCTACAATTGAAGCATGTGGGTGATAAAATAAAAACATTAGAAAACAAGTGAGTGAGGTCATATCTTTATTTTCGCAATGAATTTTATTGATTATAATAAAATATCATATTTCATTTTAGTTTTTATGAGAAAAAACTTTTTTGAATTTGTTTTAAGGCTGTTGATAATGTGGATATTTTTCTGTTAAAATATTTGGTGTTTTGCTTTTAATCAGTCTCACCTGATTTACTGCAATAGTTTTTAATATAGTATTATTTATTTAACTTCCTGAAAGTAAGTTCTATTATAAATACTTTTCAACAGTTGTTGATAACTTATCAAGTTGACAATTTTCAGTTTTCAAAGGTTACTTTTTATTGTTGAAACCAGTGGAAATAAAAAACTCAAAATTTCTATTTCTTTTTTTTGGCTTTATCAATAGGTTTTGTTACTTGTATTTTTCCTTTCATTTTCGCATCATCTTTTCTTATTTTTTGTTCTTTATTTATCCACCGCTTTTCAATAGTTTTTCAACAAACACCTGTTGAAATCTCTATTCTTTCCTTTTTTTATATACTTTTGCATCGCAATGTCAATGTATGATATGTTGACTTCCGAGTCCGCATATTAAGATAATGTGAATTCAAAGAACTGAGGTTCAAAGCATAAACCAATTATTTGTTATGACAGACCATACCAAACTTAAAGTGACTGAGATGGGTAGGATGTCGGTGGAAGACTTCCGCAACAGTATCAAGATACCCATTACCGTAGTGCTTGACAATGTTCGAAGCATGTATAATGTAGGATCAGTCTTTCGAACAGCCGACGCATTTAGATTGGAGCAGATATGTCTATGTGGCATCACTTCTACTCCACCCCATCCAGAAATTCATAAAACAGCCCTTGGTGCTGAAGACACTGTGTCATGGACGCATTACGACAATACTCTGGATGCAGTCTCTGAATTAAGGCGCCATGGTTTTATGATTATTGCCATTGAACAAGTAAAAAACAGTATCATGCTTCAAGACTTCAACATCAATACAAATCAAAAATATGCGCTTGTATTTGGAAATGAAGTAAAAGGAGTGCAACAGGAAGTGGTGGACTTGTGTGACGACTGCATAGAAATACCTCAGTTTGGCACCAAACACTCGCTGAATGTATCAGTTACAGCAGGTATTGTCATGCATCATTTCGCACGTTATTACATTTATGGTATGTAAATATGTAAAGAAGATTTTACAATGATTTTCTTCTTTGTTTAGTTTTTAGGTTTAGTGATGATTATTTTGTTCTGCGCTCTTTTTTTACTAACTTTGCCTTTGTTTTACAACCCAAAAAGAATATTGAATAAGAGATGGCTAAGAAAGAAGAGATAACACCCATGATGAAGCAGTTCTTCGACCTCAAGGCGAAGCATCCTGATGCGCTGCTCCTCTTCAGATGCGGTGACTTCTACGAAACGTACGCTGACGATGCAGTGATTGCATCGAAAATACTTGGTATAACGCTTACAAAAAGGAGTAGCAGTGTGGTCAGGAAAGAAGACTCCACCCTTATGGCAGGATTTCCGCATCATGCACTTGACACCTATCTACCTAAACTCATCAGGGCTGGCAAACGTGTAGCTATCTGCGACCAACTTGAGGATCCAAAACTAACTAAAAAGTTGGTAAAACGAGGCATTACCGAACTTGTCACACCAGGTGTGGCCATGAACGACAATGTTCTCAATAATAAGGAAAATAACTTTTTGGCAGCGGTGCATTTCGGCAAAACAGCCATTGGTATGGCTTTGCTCGACATCTCTACTGGTGAGTTCCTTACAGCTGAAGGACCAGCCGATTACATAGAAAAACTCATGGGAAACTTCTCTCCCAAGGAGGTTCTTTATGAAGGACTTAAAAAAGCCAATTTCAATAAACTTTTCGGTAATAGTTACTTCACTTTTGAATTGGATGACTGGATTTTCACCAGTGAATCAGCAGCACAGAAACTCAACCACCATTTTCATGTGAAGAACATGAAGGGATTCGGTATAGACCATCTCAAGAACGGTATGATAGCTGCTGGGGCCATCCTCTACTATCTGGAACAAACCCAGCATACACACATTTCTCATATCAGAAGCATACGCAGGATAGAGGAGGAAAGATACGTCAGACTTGATAAATATACCATACGCAGTCTGGAACTCGTCAGTACAATGAATGAGGGCGGAAGAAGTCTGCTGAATATCATCGATAAAACCATATCCTCTATGGGAGGTCGTATGATGAACCGATGGATACTATTTCCACTTAAAAGCGTTGCGAAAATCAAGAACAGGCAGGATGTGGTGGATTATTTCTTCCGGCATGTGGATTTCCGTATTCTCTTGGAAGAACAATTACATGGCATTTGCGACTTAGAGCGTGTCATCACTAAAGTGGCCACAGGCAGAGTGTCACCGCGTGAGATGGTAGCGCTTAAAATGGCACTTCAGTCTTTGGAACCCATCAAGGTAGCTTGTATGGATGCAGACGATGAAAACATCAGAAAGATAGGTGAGCAACTTGATATTTGCGAAGAATTGAAAAACAAAATCGACCACCAAATCGTTGAGAATCCACCAGCAGCACTGAATAAAGGAAGGGTCATTGCCAATGGAGTTAATGATGAACTCGACAGGTTGATTAATATTTCCACTTCTGGCAAGAATTACCTACTTGAACTGCAACAGCGGGAAATAGAGAAGACAGGAATACCGAGTCTGAAAATAGGTTTCAACAATGTGTTCGGTTATTATTTAGAGGTAAGAAACACTTACAAGGACAATGTGCCTAAGGAATGGATACGTAAGCAAACTCTTGTAAATGCTGAGCGCTACATCACTGAGGAACTGAAACAATACGAGGAGGAAATCCAAGGAGCGGAAGAGAAGATAGAGATTTTGGAACAGAGAATCTTCAACGAACTTGTCCTTTTCGCTGCCGATTATATACCCGCTATTCAGAACAATGCGAAATGGATAGCGCAAATCGACTGTATGCGTGCTTTTGCAGAGGTGGCTAACGAATATAAGTACATTCGACCCATAGTGGATGATTCTTGCATCATTGATATCAAACAAGGAAGGCATCCCGTTATCGAGCGGCAGATGCCTATCGGAGAGCAGTATGTGGCCAATGATGTGTACTTGGATTCTGACACCCAACAGATTATCATCCTCACTGGACCTAACATGGCTGGTAAGTCAGCCCTGCTTCGTCAAACAGCCCTCATCACACTTATGGCACAGATTGGGTGTTTTGTCCCTGCTGAAAGTGCCAGAATAGGAATGGTTGACAAGATATTCACTCGTGTGGGAGCCAGCGACAACATCTCAGTTGGAGAATCCACATTTATGGTCGAGATGACCGAGGCTTCAGATATCCTCAACAATGTGTCTGCACGCTCTTTGGTGCTTTTCGACGAATTGGGACGAGGTACTTCCACGTACGATGGCATTTCCATCGCTTGGGCTATTGTGGAATATCTGCACAATGCCTCGCAGGGTAAACCACGCACACTCTTCGCCACACATTATCACGAACTCAACGAGATGGAACGTCTTTTCCCACGTATCAAGAATTTCAACGTGTCGGTGAAAGAAGTGGATGGGAAAGTCATTTTCATGCGTAAACTCGAAAGAGGTGGTTCCAACCACTCTTTCGGTATCCATGTGGCACAATTGGCGGGCATGGTAAAGAGTGTGGTGGATAGGGCAAATGAGGTATTACAACAATTGGAGGCCAACAACACACGCGAGAGCATATCCAGTCCACGCACTGCCACGATACAACGTCATGGCGATGGCGTGCAACTCTCGCTTTTCCAACTCGATGACCCTGTATTATGTCAGATACGTGACGAACTTGTCAACCTCGACATCAACACTCTAACACCCATTGAAGCGCTCAATAAACTGAACGTCCTCAAGACCATCGTCACTGGTAAAAGTAAATAAGGGAATATAATATCCTCTTCACTTGGAAGACCTGCTTGTGTTGTTATTACAGTCTGTTTACAAACTGTCTTTTGGTTGATCTACGGGTGGTGTGGTGTTATGATTATCATGCTGTTCCTCATTGTTTTCTTGATTTGTGGGAGCAGTATTGGATGGAGAGGTTTTCTCAATGTCTTTTTTATCTTTTTCCTTAGTTTGAGTTGTTGGTTTGTTCCAGTTCTGATGCAGGAAATTGGTTATGTGCTTACAGGTATTGTTGGAGTAAGCACTGAAGATGTTGTGTGCAAAGAGAATATCAGTGATGCTATGTTCTTCCACATAAGCGATAATGTCTTTGGTGAAATAACGATTGTCGATGACATGAACCTCCTCGAAACTATAGAAGAGGAAACCTGGCAGTGCATTACCGAAACTGTCTTTTATAATTATCAACCGTCGTCCGTTTTTTGTGGATGTTCGAACCTGTGTGAGTTTAGTATCAGAACCCATCATGGTACAGTAGGCACCGCCGTTTCCGTCTTTGAACTTGTAGAAGAAAGGACCAGAAGCAGGTCGTTGCTCGCCAATCACACGATAGTTTTTGTCTATTTTATAGACGGTATAGGTGGTTGAGTACTCCACATCTTGTGGTACATAATAGATAAAATCCTCAGGTGCGTTTTTTACGGCTATGTCTTTGGAATATCCATACATGCTTCCTACAAAACGATGCACAGTATCGGGTTTGTAATGATCCAGTTCCATGAAAGGAACGTCAGCCACCTGTGCGAACTTTTTGGCGGCATAGTAGGCACCTAATGGAGCCCAGTGATGGTCGGTACGAAGGTAAATGGGTTCTTTACGGTGTTTTTTCAATGAAGGATAGATGTCGACAGCTTTTACTGTGGAATCAAGACACTCAAAGACGTGTTGTGTTGTGGCAAGTTGCGACTTGGTGCGGTTTTGCACTTTTGGTGGACAATAAAACTCCACAGCGGTGGGAATGACCATACAATAGACATTGACTTGACTGCCAAATGTTTTTTTGTATAGGTTGGCTGCTTCAGCGTATGCAGTACACCCATTAGGACTTCCTCCGTAACACATCAGCGCACGAGTGTTTTCTCCATCTCCCGCAATGATGATGCCTGCATGTGCTATCTTGGCGTTTTCCTCCAGCACCATATCATCATCGTCCATGCTCTCGTCGTCATTGTCCATGTCAGGATTAACACTGACTGAATCTCCCTCCTCCGTATTAGGTTCCAAGGGTGTGTCACCCGCATGAAACTTGATATTGTCATCTGTGGGGTTAAAACCGATTAAATCCTTGATTTGCATGCTGAAAGTCATCAATTCATCTCGGTATGGCTCGCTGTCGCTGAACCATGACGAAACCTCCTTGGTGAATTCACCACTTGTCAGTTTTTCCCATGTAAAGTCAGGAAAAGAGGCTAACTCACGTTTTTCCAGCTCAGACACTTTAGGTCTGGCAAAAGTGTCGAACACAATAGTAAAACTCCCGAAGAACAATGCAACGAGACAAATATAGATGATATTTTTTTTCATTATTGCTCTAAATACTTGTGATATGAATTAGCCGTGGCTGGGTTGTGTGCATGACCGATATTATTGGCGAACAAAACATCAGTGATGCGATGTTCAGTGGCATAACGACGGATATTCTTGGTGAAATAACGGCAGTCAACAACATGGACTTCCTCGAAGGAATGGAAAAGATAACCTGGCAGTGCATTGCCGAAACTATCTTTAAGGATGAGTAACCTACGGCCGTTATCAGTGGAGGTCTTGACCATTGTTGTGTTCAAATCCCCTTTCATAAACGTCAGATAGGCTGAACTGCTGCCATCATCGTAAGGAAAGAAGAAAGGTCCTTCCTCAGGTTCGGTTTCGGAGATGACCTGACGGCTCTTCCCTGTTTGGTAACGGATATATGTTGTGGCGTAATCTACTCCATTAGGAATGTAGAATACAAAATCCTCAGGAGCCCTACCTACTGCATTGTCACCCGAGAATTTCATCATTGTCCCTACATAATGTCGGATGGTGTCGGCCTTGTAGGTGGAAAGGTCTTCAAATGGTACGTCAGCCATAGCAGCGAACTCACGAGCGGCATAGTAGGCACCAAGAGGAGCCCAATGGTGGTCGGTTCGTGAATAGATGGGTTCTGATGAATGTGCTTTCAAGGTGTCGTACAAGTTGACAAACATCACAGAATCCATTAAATGACTTTCGATGTTGTCCAAGGCTTCTCGTTCATCAGACGTCCACTGCAAACCTTCAGTTGGACAATAGAAAGCCACTGCTGTAGGAATGACCATGCAATAGACATGGACACTGTCGCCCATCATTTGTTTGTATCGGTTCACTGCTTCAGCATACGCTATTCCTCGCTCTGACATACCTTTGAATGGTTCCACTGCTCGTAGCGTGTCTCCCCGTCCAATGATGAGCATACCTTTTGGTGAACGTCGTACATGGTTATTTTGTGCCTGTATCACCGACGCAGAAATGAGTAGTATTAATAGAAAGAATAATTTGGTTTTCATACAAAATATAATGATTATGCGTCTAAAAGCGTGTATATATGAATGGGTTGTTCGTGGCTCCAACAAGCAAAGCCACACTTAATATAAGAATAGCGACTGACAACAGGGTTTTCGTAGTCACTTCCAACACTGACTTCATAGTCCCTGCGGGGAAATAGTGAGCGTATGCATCTGACAGTTTCTCGCGAATTGGCATACAAAAGATGATGGCAGCAATCCACAGCCAGAAGTAATCGAAGATGGCACTTTCCACATAGAAATCAGTGAACGATTCAGACCCTCCCCAAAATGAATGGAAGAATTTGCGCATGAGTGTAAAGTCGTCGAAATAGAAGATTCCCCAACCAAGGACAAACAAGAAGATGCTGTAAAGATGGAGCAACACCGAAGGAATGTGTTTCTGAATACGGAGTAGTGTGTATTTCTCCAGCATCACAATCACTCCGAAATAAAGACCCCAAAGGATGAAATTCCAACTCGCTCCGTGCCACATACCCGTCAGGAACCATACCAAAAGTATGTTGAAAGCCTGATGACGTCGGTTACCTCCTAAAGGGATATATAAGTAGTCGCGGAAGAAACTACCCAAAGATATGTGCCATCTCCGCCAAAAGTCGGTAATGGAATTGCAACAATAGGGATGCTTGAAGTTCTCATTGAAATGGAATCCCATGCATCTTCCCATTCCTATGGCCATGTCACTGTAGCCTGAGAAGTCAAAGTAAATTTGAAGTGTGAAGGCGATGATACCTATCCAAGACCCCGCAGTTGAAGAACCTAATAAAGAACCAGTCAGGAATTGGTCGGAAATCTCGGACAGTTGGTTTGCTAACACCACTTTCTTACCTAATCCTATCAAGAAGCGGAACACGCCTTCTGAAAGGTCGGAAGCGGAAACACGACGGTCATGGATTTCACTTGCAATCGTACCGTAACGAACGATGGGTCCTGCTATGAGTTGTGGGAACATAGAAATGTAAAGTAGCAAGTCGATAAAACGTCGTTGAACGGGAGATTGTCCCCGATATACGTCGATAAGATAGGATATAGACTGGAAAGTGTAGAAACTAATTCCGATAGGCAACGCGATGTTAGGAACAGGAACGTTGATGCCTATATCGCAAAGGTTCTGTGACAGGAAACCAAGGTATTTGAAAGTAGCCAAGATGCCAAGGTTGCCTATAAGACCCATGACCAAAGCTGTTTTACGATGCTTGTTTGACTTGGCGATTCCCAATCCAGACAGATAGTTCATGAACACACAAAAAAGCATCAAGAACACATAGACGGGTTCTCCCCAGGCGTAGAAGATGAGTGAGAAAAACACTAACACTAAATTCCTACCTTGCAGACTTTTTTTGGAGGCATCCGATAACAAGGAGTGGTCTATCCAACTTGCTAACAAATAGCATATAATGAAGGAGGGAATGAATGCAAACAAAAAGAATAAATCTGAAAATACCATAAATAAAGACTAATAAAGAACCACTACACTTATTATATTCAAATTATATTAAAAGTCATATCAAGTTAAAACCATTTGTTGATTTGCTCAGCTACAAAATGACCGATACGTCTGGCACCAACTTCGTTGGTGTGAACACCGTCGGAAGTATGGGTGTATTTTTTCAACTCCTGACTGCGTGAGACACAACCTGATTTGTCTAAACGGATTACATGAATTCCCATCCGTTCTCCACATCTCTCTATCAAATTCCCAGTCCTTTCAGTTACCTCATCACTCACTTTGGTTGATTCCAAAGGAGTCATCAACACCAGTTGTGCTTGGGGAAACATCACGTTCAGTATGTCGCAACCATAACGGATGGAACCAGCCAGAGACAATACATGGTTGACTGGCCAAGGTGTTGAGGTTGTATCGGAAAAAGCTTGTTCTACAGTCTGAGAAAACGCACCAGGTCGTTTGTTTGAGAACCACATATCGTTTGTTCCCGCCATCATCACGATGAGGTCGGGTTTCTCCTGTACACCTGATGACACAGCCTTGTTCAAACGTTGGATTTGATTGTATATCACGTTGTTGTCACCTAATACCTCTATATTCTCCTCTATGTTGTACTCTGTTTTTTCTGTGTTTGTCCAAGTGGCACCGCTACGGGCATAACTGTGGCACGAAATGGGTTGGAACTCTTCCTTGAACCATTTGCTCCATCCTCGAGGTTGGTCACAGTCCTCACCGCCTATCCATGTGTTGGAGTCGCCTAACAAAACGACATGCACTGGATGTTGAGCTGATAATCCGATAGCCAGCAACACGTAAAAGGTGAAAAGAATAAGCCTATACTGTTTCATTTTGTTGACATTAGAATCTTCTTCTATCAATTGTCTTTCAGTAATAACTGATGGATCTCTTTAGCAGATAGCCTCGCCTTTCAAAGTGGCACTGCTGGAGTCTATAATCCTTACCTTCACAAACTCGCCGATATGGTGTTTGCCTTTGTCGAACACCACGACCTTGTTCTGTTGGGTTCGGCCAAAGAGTTGTTCTCGCGAACGCTTGCTAAAACCCTCAACCAGCACTTCATATTCCTTGCCGATGTCCTTGCGGTAACTCTCTGCTGAAAGTTCGTTCTGCAGGTTGATCATCTCCGACAAACGACGAAGTTTGGTTTCCTCTGGCACATCATCGGGCAGATGTTTGGAGGCGTAGGTTCCAGGTCGTTCTGAATATTTGAACATGAAAGCGGAGTCGTAACCGCATTCGCGCATCAACGACAATGACATCTGGTGGTCTTCTTCTGTTTCTGAATGGTAACCTACAAATATATCAGTGGTCAGTCCACAATCTGGCAGTATACGGCGTATGGCGGCCACACGGTCCATATACCATGCACGAGTGTATTTTCGGTTCATCAGTTTCAGAATTCTGTCACTGCCACTTTGAACAGGTAAATGGATATGACGGCATAAATTTGCATACTCAGCAATGACATGAAGTGTCTCGTCGCTCATGTCTTTGGGATGTGATGTGGTGAAACGGACACGCATGGTTGGAACTGTTTGTGCCACACGACGCAGTAATTCGGGAAAATCAACTTTGTCTTTTACTTCCCCTGAGTCATCTTTGTTGATGAAATGGTAGGAGTTGACGTTTTGACCTAATAGCGTCACTTCTTTGAATCCTCGTTTCTGAAGGTCCAACACCTCGTTGAGGATGCTTTGGATATCGCGACTGCGCTCTCGACCTCGTGTATAAGGCACGATGCAGTAGTGGCAGAAGTTGTTGCACCCACGCATGATGCTGACAAAACCTGATATGTGGTTGCCACAAACACGTTCAGGTATGATGTCTTTGTATGTCTCAGTAGTTGACAACTCGATATTCATAGCCTTCTCACCCAACTCAACGGATGCGAATAGCTCAGGGAGCGTGAGATAGGAGTCGGGACCAGCTACTAAATCCACATGGTGGTTCTTGATGAGGTCGTCTTTCACACGCTCAGCCATACACCCCACCACACCAATGATGAATTTCCTTCCGTGTTTCTGTATGGCATGAAGCGCTTCCAACCGATTATAAATCTTGTTTTCTGCATTTTCACGTACAGAACAAGTGTTGAGCAATACCGCATCAGCATCATCAATACTCTCTGTGTGCTCGTAGTCAGCCATCTTCATCACTGAGGCGATGACTTCACTGTCGGCCACATTCATCTGACAACCATAGGTCTCTATATATAGTTTTTTCATCCTTGTTTTTCTTGTTAACCAGTTTTACCAGTATGTATTTATATTAGGCTTCGCTTGACCATTACGTAGAGTTTGTCACTTGGTCTGACTTTACCGCTGACCTTGAAAGAGATGCTCTGGCCTTTAGTGGCAGTCGATACAGGCTGTAGGTCGTAACGAATCTCATCGACCGTTTGGATAATGGCACCAGTGGTTGGACCTGTGATGAGTACTTTGTCGCCTACATGCAGGTCCGCATTTTCTATTAGGAACTCCGCTACACCAATATTACTGAAGTATTTGATGCCTTTTCCAACATATACTTTCTGCTCGGTTGCTCTGGAGCCGTATACGTCGCACCATTCGCCTAATCTTTGTCCTTGGTAGTAACCATCCCAAAAACCTCGGTTGAAGACTGTGGATAACTCTTCGTCCCATCGTGCCTTTTTCTCTTCTGTGAAATTTCCTTCAATCACACTGTTTATTGCTTCATCGTAGGCTTTGACCACTGTATAGACGTATTCGGGACCACGTGCACGACCCTCAATCTTGAAAACACGCACTCCAGCATTCATCATGATGTCGATGAACCGAATGGTCTTGAGATCCTTTGGCGACATAATGTATTTATTATCCACTTGGAGTTGTGTTCCCGTTTCCAAGTCCGTCACTTCATACCCACGTCTGCAAATCTGGACACATTCACCTCGGTTTGCACTTCTACCCGCATTCTGAAGACTCAAGTAGCATTTGCCACTGATGGCCATGCAGAGTGCACCATGACAGAACATCTCAATTCTGACGAGACGACCAGAAGGACCGCAGATGTTTTGCTCTACTATCTGTTCGTGGATGTCACGAACCTGAAACATGTTGAGTTCGCGGGCCAACACCACTACGTCAGCGAAGTGTGCGTAAAACTTCAATGCTTCGATATTGCTGATGTTAAGTTGTGTGGAAAGATGCACCTCCTGCCCAACCAGACGACAGTAAGTCATAACTGCCACATCAGAGGCTATCACCGCGCTGATACCAGCCTCTTTGGCGGCATCAACGATAGTGTGCATATCGTCCATGTCTTCACCATAGATAATTGTGTTGACGGTCAAGTAACTTTTCACACCATGCTTTTGGCATTGCTGTGCGATGAATTTCAGGTCATCGATACTGAAAGGATTGGCGGAGTGTGAACGCATGTTGAGTTTGCCGATACCGAAATACACAGAGTTGGCTCCAGCATTCAATGCAGCGGTCAATGACTCCATGGATCCCACCGGTGCCATGATCTCGAAATCCTTTCTTCTCAAAGAGAATGCTTCTTCAAGTTCTTTCATGGTGCAAAACTATAAAAAAAAGCTGAAATATCGCTTCTTTTTCCCTATATAAAATAATGTGAAGCCAATTTCTGACTTATAATTTGCCAAGTGGGATATTTTTTGTAACTTTGTCTTTTGTAAAAAATCCAAGAATAATGCTTTTCAATTACGATGTCATTGTGGTAGGGGCAGGCCATGCAGGTTGTGAGGCTGCCTGTTCGGCTGCCAATATGGGCGCCAAAACCTGCCTAATTACCATGGACATGAACAAGATTGCCCAAATGAGTTGCAATCCAGCCGTAGGTGGGATAGCTAAGGGACAGATTGTGCGTGAGATTGATGCGCTCGGAGGACAGATGGGAATTGTTACTGACCGCTGTGCCTTGCAGTTCCGTATGCTTAATCAATCTAAAGGACCAGCAGTATGGAGTCCTCGTGCTCAATGTGACAGGGAGAAGTTCATTTGGACATGGCGCCAAGTCCTTGATCATACCGACAATCTCAATATCTGGCAGGACCAGGTGACTCAAGTATTGGTAAAAAAGGGAGGAAATGCTTCTGAAACATCTGAAATACAAGGTGTTAAGACACTTCTTGGCGCAGAATTCCATTCAAAATGTGTTATTATCACAGCTGGAACTTTTCTGAATGGACTGATGCATATCGGAAGGGTGAAAATTCAGGGAGGCAGAATTGCTGAACCTGCATCATTGATGTTGACTGAGTCTATCACAGCACTTGGTATCCATTCCGCCAGAATGAAAACAGGAACCCCTGTTAGAATAGACAAGCGTAGTGTGGATTTTTCTTTGATGGAAGAACAGGAGGGTGAGAAAGATTTTCATTCATTCTCTTTTCTCAACCAAGAACGACGCTTGCCACAGTTGCCATGCTGGATTTGCTACACGAACAGTGATGTTCATGAACACCTTCTTAAAGGACTTCCCGACTCACCCCTATATAATGGTCAAATCCAAAGCATAGGTCCCCGCTATTGTCCCAGCATCGAAACGAAACTTCATACATTTCCTGATAAGGAACAACACCAACTCTTCTTGGAACCCGAAGGCGAGACAACGAATGAAATGTATTTGAATGGATTCTCCTCGTCCTTGCCTATGGATATCCAAATCGAAGCGTTGAAGAAAATTCCTTGTTTTCGTAACCTGGTTGCATACCGCCCTGGTTACGCTATTGAGTACGATTTCTTCGACCCCACTCAATTGAAACATAATCTTGAATCGAAACTTGTAAAGAACCTTTTCTTTGCAGGTCAAGTTAATGGAACTACTGGTTACGAAGAGGCCGCAGGGCAAGGACTGATAGCAGGCATTAACGCTGCTATTAATTGTGGTGGAGGCGATCCATTCGTCCTCAAACGTAATGAGGCTTATATTGGTGTCCTTATTGATGACCTTGTGACAAAGGGTGTAGATGAACCCTACCGTATGTTCACTTCACGAGCAGAATACCGCATCCTTTTACGGCAAGATGACGCTGATGCTCGACTGACGAAGAAATCATTCGATATTGGACTTGCAACTACCGAACGGTATCAGCACTATATAGCAAAGGAAAAGAATATAGCGACACTTCTCCACTTCACAGACCATTTCTCAGTCAAAGCATCGCTCATCAATGATGCACTAACAGCCTTAGGCTCTACCCCACTCCAACGTGGTTGTAAATTGACCACCTTACTTGAGCGTCCTCAGATTACGTTCCAAAACATTTCACCCTTTATCAAATCTCTCGCAGACCAACTTTGTTTGATAGAAGACCGTAAGGAAGAAACAATCGAGGCCGCTGAGATTCGTATCAAGTATAAGGGTTACATTATGCGCGAGCAGCAAGTGGCGGAAAAAATGCTAAGGCTTGAGGACATCAAAATTCAGGGTAAATTCGATTACGAAAACATGTCCCAGATTTCCATTGAGGCACGTCAGAAACTCGCCAGAATCAATCCAGAGACCCTTGCACAAGCAAGTCGTATTCCTGGTGTTTCGCCCAGCGACATCAATGTCCTCCTTGTACTCATGGGGAGATAACCTTAAAATGTTCCACGTGGAACAAACCAGTCCCTATCCCCCATTTGACCTATAAAGCGTATATCAATCCACTAAACAAATTTCAATAATTATGAACAATCAATATCTACTCGACAATCTAAGGTGCATCCCTGATTTTCCCCAGAAAGGTGTCATGTTCCGTGATGTCACCACCTTGTTCAAGAATTCAAAGTGCCTCCGCATCATGGAGGAAGAAATGTATGAACTATACAAAGACAAAGGCATCACCAAAGTGGTGGGTATAGAGTCGCGAGGCTTCATTATGGGCGCTATACTTGCCCGAAAACTCGATGCCGGACTGATTATATGTAGGAAGCCAGGTAAATTGCCTGCTGAGACCATCAGCCAAAGTTATGGTAAGGAGTACGGTAAAGACACCATAGAAATCCATAAAGACGCCATCAACGAAGATGATATCGTCCTCATCCACGACGACCTGCTTGCCACAGGCGGTACCATCAAGGCTGCGTGGGATTTGGTGAAGAAGTTCAACCCAAAGAAATGCTACATGAACTTCATTATTGAATTGGTCAACGAGAATCTCAACGGAAGAGAGAACGTCGGCCCAGGCATCGACATCACCACTCTCATCCAAATTTAATCAAGATGCACTTTGGGAGACAGATTGAAATTGGTTTGTCCTGATTTCCAATCATCATTTTGGACAATCAATCCGTAACATACCATCCCTCAGCACTTAATCCATGTTCCACGTGAAACAAAACACCCTCAAATGTCCAAGGAATCAGATAGATTAGAACGATTGAAACTCATTGTTTCCAGCCTCGAGGAAAAACCTGGATGCTACCAGTACCTGGATGCTGAAGGTGTCATTATCTACGTGGGCAAGGCGAAAAACCTCAAGCGAAGGGTCTGTTCTTACTTCAACAAGAATCAGCAAAGCCATAAGACGCGTATTCTTGTGAGCAAGATAGAGGACATCAAGTACATCTATGTTAACTCGGATGAGGACGCCCTCCTTCAGGAGAACCAACTCATCAAACGTTACAAACCGAAGTACAACATTCTGCTCAAGGATGACAAAACTTACCCATCGGTATGTATCAGCAACGAGTATTTCCCTAGAATTTATAAGACAAGGAAAATCATTAAGGGAGCAGGAAAGTATTATGGTCCTTTCTCACACCAGGGAACCCTTAACAATATGCTTGACCTCATCAACCACCTCTACCCTGTCAGAAGGTGTAGGTTCAATATCACGGAGGAAGGTATACAACAGCAGAAATACAACACCTGTCTTGAATACCACATCAAAAACTGCAAGGCGCCATGTGTAGGCAAGCAATCCCATGAGGACTACATGAACGACATCAGGGAAATCGCAGAGATTCTTAGTGGAAACACGCGTGGAATATGCGACAAACTGATGCAGCAGATGCAGCAACTTGCGTCGGAGATGAGATTCGAGGAAGCACAAATCGTCAAATACAGATACGACAAGGCCCGTGAGTTCTGTGAGAAAAGCGAGGTCGTCAGTTTCAGTTACAACAACATCGATGTCTTTTCCATCGTCAATGATGAGGGTGTGGCATACATCAACTATTTGCATGTGGCGAATGGTGGAATTAACCAGGCCTTCACTTTTGAGTACAAGAAGAAAATAGAGGAAAGCGATGAGGATTTGTTGGCTCTTGGCATCATTGAAACCAGAGAGAGATTCAAGAGTACGGCTAAGGAAATCATCGTTCCTTTTGAGATGGAAGAGGAATTGGAGGGTGTGTCATTCACCGTACCCCAACGTGGCGACAAGCGAAAATTGCTCGACCTCTCCTTGATGAACGTCAGGCAGTATAAACTCGACAAGATGAAACAGGCTGAGAAACTCAACCCCGAGCAGAGAAGTGTTAACTTGATGCGCGAGTTGCAGGACAAACTCAAACTGCCTAAACTGCCTATGCACATTGAGTGCTTCGACAATTCCAATGTTCAGGGCACTGACGCTGTGGCAGGATGTGTGGTCTTCAAGAAAACTAAACCAGCCAGGAGTGAGTACAGAAGATACAACATCAAGAGCGTGGTTGGTCCAGATGATTACGGTTCTATGAGCGAGGTGGTCTTCCGACGCTATTATCGGGCCGTAGAGGAGAACACCCCCCTACCCGACCTTATCATTACCGATGGCGGTAAAGGGCAAATGGAGGTGGTGAGAAAGGTTATTGAAGAGGAACTCCATCTCAATATACCTATCGCAGGACTGGCCAAGGACGCCCACCACCGTACCTCCGAACTGCTCTACGGCAATCCACCTGTCATCATTGGCCTTGATATCAAGAGCGCGCTCTTTAATTTCCTGACCCGTATTCAAGACGAAGTGCATCGCTACGCCATTACATTCCATCGTGAAAAACGCAGCAAACACCAAGTGGCTTCCGCTCTTGATGAAATCAAAGGAATTGGTCCAGCTACTAAACGGACATTGCTCAAGAAATACAAGAGCATTAAGCGTATCAAGGAGGCAGACATCACAGATTTGGAGGCTACCATAGGGAAGTCGAAAGCAAAAATCATCAAAGAAGCACTATAAACCCATCAATATTATCATTTCCAGCCCGTATATTTTATCAATAATCGTTTAAACCATAGAAAATTATAGATTTTTATGCGAGTATTACTTCAACGAGTTGATCACGCTTCTGTAGAAATAGGAGGCAAAATCCATTCCTCAATAGGTTCTGGTCTGCTTATTCTGGTCGGTGTTTGCAATGAAGATACCGATGACGACATCTCTTGGATGGTTCGCAAGATTGTTCAACTACGTATCTTCGACGATGACAACGGTGTAATGAACAAGTCTGTACTGGATGTCGGTGGTGAAATCTTAGTCGTCAGCCAATTCACCCTGTGGGCTTCCTATAAAAAAGGCAATCGTCCTTCCTATCTGAGAGCTGGTAGCCATGAGGTCACTGTGCCTATCTACAATCGCTTCTGCGACGTTTTGAAGACAGAGATGGGTAAAGATATATCCACAGGTGTTTTCGGTGCTGAAATGAGTGTTAAACTCACTAACAATGGTCCTGTAACCATTTTCATGGATTCCAAGCAAAAGGAATAATGTCATGAACTTTAATTTATTGATTCAGTATTTCATTTAGAAACCACTATTCTTTAAAATGAATAATAACGATATCACTCTGGAAGATGCCCAGCAAAAGGTAGATCATTGGATAAAAGAATATGGTGTACGTTATTTCAGTGAACTCACCAATATGGCCTGCCTAACTGAAGAAGTAGGAGAATTGGCCCGTGTGATAGCCCGTAAATATGGTGACCAGAGTTTCAAACAGGGAGAAAAAGATAACCTCGGTGAGGAAATGGCAGATGTGCTATGGGTACTTCTCTGCCTGGCCAACCAGACAGGTGTCAATCTTACTGATGAATTTTTTAAAACTCTCGATAAGAAGACCTGTCGCGACCATTCTCGCCATCTCAACAACCCCAAACTATAAGACTCATATATCCCTTTTCCATTAATAAACCATTACTGTTCTCCCCTCCCCTACCCCTATCCATTACATTTTTCACTCCTTATTCCTATTAAAAATATCATCACAACTATAATAATTCTCCAATTATGCAAAGTAAATATCAAGAAGCCATCAGCCAGTATAACACTGACTACGATTACAATGAAATAAAGGAAAGAGTCGATACCCTACTAGACCGTCACAAGGAAGAAAACAACACCAGAGAAGTGAAGATGTTTTTGTTCAACAGCGTTGAACTGACATCACTTGATGTTGCCGACAACGAGGACAAGATTCTGCGAATGGTGGAGCGAGTGAACCAATTTGATTCAGACTATGGTGAAATCGGTCATGTGGCGAGTGTCTGTGTCTATCCAGTCTTCGCCTCTATATGTCACGATAGTATTGAAAATGAAGATGTTAACATCACTTGTGTATGTGGCAATTTTCCATCTTCACAGACATTCCAAGAAGTGAAAGTGGCAGAGACAGCCATGGCTATCCATGAAGGAGCCACAGAAATCGACACCGTGATGCCGGTAGGTATGTTCCTTGCTGGTGACTATGAAGCTGTGGCAGATGAAATCTCGGAATTGAAAGAAGTATGCGGTACTAAACCACTTAAAGTGATACTTGAAACAGGTGCACTTAAGACTTTGAGTAATATCAAGAAAGCGGCTGTGATTTCAATGTATGCTGGTGCTGATTACATCAAGACCTCTACAGGCAAGATTGCCGTAGGTGCTACACCTGAGGCCGCCTACGTGATGTGCGAGGCCATCAAGGAATACTATGACAAGACAGGTATTCAGATAGGTTTTAAACCAGCAGGCGGCATGAAAACTGTTGATGACGCACTTTGCTACTATACCATTGTCAAGGAAGTTCTTGGAGATAAATGGTTGAATAACAAGCTTTTCCGACTTGGTACCAGTAGTCTTGCCAACCTTCTTCTCTGCGACATTACAGGCAAGGACGTGAAATATTTCTGATTGATGCTTACGAAGCGCATTGGGAAATCCGTTGTTTCTTAGTTAGCTCTATCACAAACAAAAACAACGTAATCATGAAGTGATGCTTTAACCCTGTTATCAGGAAAACTATCGATGATTTGGTGAGCCTTGTCAGCAAAATCCTTGATGACCGAATAGGCGTATTCTATTCCACCCTGTTCTAAGGTCAGCACTCTCATTTTCTCTATGTCCAGTTTGTTGGCTTGTCCTTGTTGAATCAGACGTGCTATATCGTTGAAGTCTTTTGAATCCATTTGTTTCAGAGCATAGAGAGCGGGTAAGGTAACCTTACCCTCTTTCATGTCGTTTCCTGTGGGTTTACCGATTTCAGAATGTGGGTTGTAGTCAAAGATGTCGTCCTTAATCTGGAAGCAAATGCCGATGTACTCCCCTACCCTACTAAGTTGTTCCAGAATGGCATTGTCGCAACCCACAGACATGCCCCCAGCCTTGGCGCAGGCCGAGAATAACACCGCGGTTTTGTTCTTGATGACATCCATATAATAATCGTATGACAGATTTTTGGAATTGGTATCGAGTTGCAGTAATTCGCCTTGTGCTAAATGTTGTGCAGTGACGGAGAATAAGTCCATTAACTCAGTTGAACCTGTCATAGCGACATTCTTCAGCGCCAGTCCTAAGAGATAATCGCCCGACAGCACCGCCACCTTATTAGAATAGGCTTTGTGTACAGACAACAACCCTCGACGTTCGTCGCTTTCATCGACAACATCGTCGTGTATCAGGCTTGCAGTGTGCATCAACTCAAGTGATACTGCCGAGAGGAGTGTATGGTCGTTGACTTCGCCAAATACTTTGGCCGAGAGCAAAGTCAGCAGAGGTCGCATCTGCTTTCCCTTCCTCGACGCTATCAGTTTCAGCACCTCGTTGAGAAGAAAATCATCATGTGACAATACAGATTCAAAGCGTTCGTTGAACCTGCTTAATTCATCAATCACACCATTGCGTACTTGCGAAATACTAATCATAACAGCACTTAAAGTATCACTTGAATAAAGGGGTCATATGCTAAAGAAATCCTCAAAATTACATGAAAGATAATTTATAGAAGATCCCTAAAACCAAATTTACGATTATCTCACAAAATAAAACCTTTTTTCCGATACAAATTTAGTAATAAAACCGCTAAAAGCAATTTTTTTACTAACTTTACACACAAAAAAAATGAATTATGGCAAATAAACTATTTTTACTCGATGCATACGCGCTGATTTACCGTGGTTATTGGGCTTTGTCGAAGAATCCGAGAATCAACTCCAAAGGAGTTGACACTACAGCCATCCTTGGGTTTGTGAACACCCTTGAGGAAGTCCTTCGTGAAGAACGGCCTGAGTATATAGCAGTGGCTTTTGATCCCAAAGGAGGCACTTTTCGTCATGAGGTTTATCCCGAATACAAAGCACAGCGTGAGAAGACCCCAGAGGGCATAGAGGTCGGAGTTCCTTATATTAAGAAGATACTTCAAGCCTACAACATTCCCGTGTTCGAGATACCTGGTTTTGAGGCCGACGATGTCATCGGCACCTTGGCTGAGCAGGCAAGTAAGACGGATGTTGTCACATATATGATGACACCCGATAAGGACTATGGTCAGTTGGTGAAGGACAATGTATTCATGTATAGTCCCAATCACATCGGACATGGTTTCACAATCAAAGGTCCGAAAGCCATCATGGAAAAATACGGACTCACCCACCCCACCCAGGTAATAGACCTGCTTGGACTCATGGGTGACAGTTCCGACAACATCCCGGGTTGTCCTGGTGTCGGAGAGAAGACAGCCGTAAAACTGATCGGTGAGTTTGGTTCGGTGGAGAACTTGCTTGATCATACAGACCAACTCAAAGGTGCCCTCAAAGTCAAGATTGAGGAGAATGCGGAACAAATCCGATTCTCTAAATTTCTTGCCACTATCAAAACCGATGTGCCTGTCACCTTGAATCTCGACGAACTTAAGAAAAGAGAAATCAACAAAGACGAGGTTCGACGTCTTTTCGAGGAATTGGAGTTCCGTTCACTGCTCAAACGTGTGCTTGGTGATTTTCAGCCTCAATCCCGTCAATTGGATCTCTTTTCGGCCGATTTATTTTCAAATATTCCCGACAAGGGGACAGAAAGTTCTGAAAAATCGTCATTTCAACAGTTAAAAGATGTTAACCATATTTATAAACTTATTGAAACAGAGGAAGAAATCAATCAATTAGTTCAAAATATTTTGATTTCAGATTATGTTTGTTTAGACACGGAAACGACTAGTTTGAATACTATTGATGCAGAATTGGTGGGTTTGAGTTTTTCTGTGAAGGAAAACGAGGCTTTCTATGTTCCTGTTCCGCGTGATTTTGACACAACTAAGAATATTGTCGAGAAATTTAGAATAATATACGAAAACGAAAAAATCCTTAAAATAGGTCAAAATTTGAAATACGACATGGAAGTGTTGCTTAACTACGGAATTGAACTCCACGGTCGGATGTTCGATACGATGTTGGCACACTACCTGCTTTTCCCCGAGATGAAACACAACATGGATGAGATGGCGCGCAACTACCTCGGCTACGATCCGATTCCCATTGAGCGACTCATCGGTTCGGGCAAACAACAGAAGAGCATGCGCGACTTGGAACCATCCGAAGTGTATGAGTACGCAGCAGAGGATGCCGACGTGACGCTCAAACTCAAGAATGTATTTGAGAAGATGTTGCGTGAGGAAGGACTGATGGAACTTTTCGAAACCATAGAGATGCCACTGCTGCCAGTGTTGGTTCGTATGGAGCGCAATGGTGCCCGCATCGACGAGAACTCGCTCCGTGAGACTTCGGCTGATTTCAACCAGCGGATGGAGGAGATAGAAGGGGAAGTGTATGAATTGGCAGGCAAGAAATTCAATGTCTCTTCGCCCAAGCAAGTTGGGGAGTTGCTGTTTGAGAAACTGCACTTGCTCGACCGTCCGAAGAAGACCAAGACGGGTCAGTATGCCACCTCAGAGGAGATACTGATACCCTTGAAGAAACTGCACCCTGTTGTGGGCAAGATTCTCGACTACAGAGGCTACAAGAAACTGCTCTCCACCTATATTGATGCCTTGCCTTTGTTGGTGAGCAAGAAGACGGGGTATATCCACACATCCTATAATCAGGCGGTAACTTCCACAGGAAGGCTCTCTTCGAGCGACCCTAACCTTCAGAACATCCCCGTCCGTGAGGACATTGGAAAAGAGGTGAGGAAGGCTTTTATTCCCGATGACGGATGTCTGTTCCTTTCAGCCGACTACTCCCAGATAGAATTGCGTATCATGGCGCATTTGAGTGGCGATGAGAATATGATAGAGGCGTTCCGAGAGGGTAGGGACATCCATGCTTCCACAGCCGCGAAGATATACAAGATACCCCTTGATGAGGTGACCAAAGATCAGCGTCGCAAGGCCAAGACAGCCAATTTCGGAATCATCTACGGTATCACCACCTTCGGATTGGCTGAGCGTATGGAAGTGAGTAGAGGCGAGGCGAGGGAACTCATCGACAACTATTTCCAGACCTATCCCAAGGTGAAGGAGTACATGGACAAGTCGATTAAAGAGGGTAGGGAGAAGGGCTATGCTGAGACCGTTTTTGGCCGTCGATGCCCTTTGTCGAAAATCAACAGCCTGAATGCCAGCGAACGTGGCAATGCAGAGCGTGTAGCCATCAATGCTCCCATTCAAGGAACTGCAGCCGACATCATCAAGATTGCTATGATTCGAGTAGATAGCAGGATGCGTAAGGAAGGTTTGAAGTCAAAACTCATCCTTCAGGTACACGATGAACTCAACTTCAGTGTTGTTCCTGAGGAGAAAGACCTATTAGAGCGTATTGTGCGTGAAGAGATGGAATCAGCCTATCAGATGCAGGTTCCCCTTATCGTAGATTGCGGTTGGGGCGACAACTGGCTGGAGGCACATTGATCGTATTCCAGCCTTTATAAGGTGGTCTACAGGACCTCCAGAATAAGGTTCTTAAGGTCATAAAGGTTCTTAAGGTCTTTAAAGTCTTTAGTGTTTTTTCACAATCGGGGACTAAACTATTGGTGTTTTTTGTCATCCAAAAGGCAAAGAGAACAGAAACCGATTATTAACAACATCTAAAGATTCAGGCTTATGAAGAAATTTATGATTACTCTTATGGTGATGATGACAATGGTTGTTACATCCGCCAAAGGCATGAGCTACGAGTTGGCACG
>CACYEC010000012.1 GCA_902773225.1 uncultured Bacteroidales bacterium | reverse complement strand
TTGTCGAACTCCTGGGTGAGTGCGGTGATGAACTGGGCTTTGAGTTCGGGACTGGCGTCCATGGCCTTCTTGATTTCGTTCTTGATGTCAAGTTTGTTGATTTGAGCATCCGCTGCGTCCTCGTTGAAACTGTTGTTGATTACATTGTCCTCAATCTTGTACTCGCCAGGCATGGATACCTCAAAACCGATGGTTCCGAACTCGTCGTCGGAGTAACCGATTTGGAAAATCAGACTGACATCTGTTTGGCCGAAAATGAGGAAAACGTCGCCTTGAGCCTCGCCATCGCCGATTTCCATTTCCTTTTTTGACTCGTCGGCCAATTTCCATTTGCCTTCGATAGACTGAGCCATCATCTGCATCATGGGCAGGAGGGTGAGGATGGCAAGTGTAATCAATTTCTTTGTTGTTGTCATTTTCTGTTTCTTTTATGAGTGAAAAATTCAATTTCGAGTTGCAAAATTAGACAAAAATCTTGATAAACAAGAATATCGGGCTAAAAAATCTGTTTTTCAGCGGGGAATGTCAATGCTTTCGGGCTTGAATCATGAAAACAATGTATTATGTTGTCTTAGGCATTCATTCTCCTTCCCCTTCTCGATTGTACAGACGGTCGAGAATCTGAAGCACGGTTTTTCCGTCCTCAGTGTTTTCGAAAAATCCATACGCTTTCTTGGAGAAATTGAGGTTGATGCCCTGCTTCATGTCTTCAGGGATAATCTCGCATTGCACCACTTGCACGAGTTCTATCTCTGTGGTCATGACTCCAGGACTGTTGATTTTTGTTTCCTCGATGGTGGAGATGTCATCAACTCGCAGATAGGTGATTCCGTTTTTGGCTTTGTTCTCTATCAACAGCGCGTCTTCGTTTCTGGCGAGGCAGGCAAAGACGAGTGCCTTTCCATTGGAGTATTTGTAGAGAGTGTCTTTTCTACGTTCGAGCAGTTCCTCCATGTCTACCTTGTTGACGGTGCCGTCGTCATAGACCATCATCAGGTAATTCGACTGCTCGTCCTCGTGTACCACCAGAGCCAGTCGGGCAGTATCATCCTCCCACGTGTCGTTCTCCACCACTTTGAAGTTGTCCTCGTCCATGAAGTAGATGTAGGCCACCACATCGTTACGATAGTTGTCCTCATAGTCGTGAAGCACATTATTACGCCATAGGCTGGTCGCTATCTTTTCCACGACGGTGGGTTTAGGCGTGGAGGTTTGTTTGTCGTCATTGTGGGCAGTCTCTGGCTGGGTAGGCTTGTCGTCTTCGTCGCTGACTGGGATGTCATCGGATTCGTACTCATCGTTGGCTACGCTTTGCGCCATTACCGCTCTCTCCTCCTTGAAATCACAGATGAATTTGTCCACCTCCTTGACTTTGCGTGAGGAGGTGTTGCGTCGCTCGTAATATTCCCCGTCGAGGCTGACAGGCTCTTTGGCTGGGCGTATGGCGATGTCGATGACGGTGAAGCCGTTGTAGGTGTCTTCCGTCACGTTGCAATAGCGGTCGGCGCGTTCGCCGAGGAAGTTGCTGATGTTGTTGTTGAGGTAAACCATGTACTTGTCGGTACTGCCCTTGAATGCGTCGTAGTTCAGGTCATCGGCGATGCCGTTGCCAATGCCCATGTCGTTCACACCGAGATAGAGGTGCCCGCCCTTGGCGTTGAGCATGGCGCATATTTCCTCCAGAATCTTGTGGGTTTGGGCTTTGGCGTCGAACTTGGTGCTGTTCTCTGGTATCACCAGCGACATCTTGAACTCAGTGTAGAGGTCTTCTTTTCCGTAGTATTTCTTCTCCGACATCTCTCCCTTGAGGTTGAGCAACCGTTTCATCTCTGCGTGGATGGTCTCTGCGATGTCGTACAGGTTGGTGTTGTACATGAGGTTGTGGGCCAGGACACACGAGGCGAGTTTGTGAAGGTCCTGATACTCGTTGCTGTTGATGATGCGCCAGAGCGAAAGGTTGTCATCAGCCGAATCCGACCCATTGCAACTGACGATTTGCAGTTGCATCATCCGTGTGCGCAAGAAACTGAAGTTCTCGAAAAGGTTGCTGTTGATGTCCTTGAGTTTGTTCAGTCGTTCCTCGTCGATGGAGTCGTTCATGGCGAAGTCGTGGAGCAACAGAATCATCTCCATGCGTTTCTTGAAGTAGTTCACCTGTTCGGCGTTGCCCATCATTCTGGCGAGAATCACGGCGATGCCCAAGTAGTTGTATGCTTTCACATAGTCGTTGTCGAGCACCGACAGTCGGTCGATGATGGCGATGAGTTCCGCCAGGTGTTTCGGTGGAATAATCACGTCGAGCGATTCGCTCTCGTCGTTGTCTATCATGGAGTCAGGGTCGATGTACTCCGCGTCGTCGCTGAAGAAAAGCATCAGTTCACGGAAGGCGTCGGTGATGTCGAAATCTTCACCTTCCAGTTTTCGTAAGAAGGTTGTGTGGACGTATCCGCCTTCGAATTTTCGGGGAGTCACCTCCACAATGTCATTGGGCTTGAGGGTGATGTCCTTGGGAATGCCGTCAATGGATATGGATTCTCCTTCGAAACTGACGGCAGGATAGGTTTTCACGTTGGGGGCTTTCACGCCTACAGAGCATTGGATGGACTCATTGTAGTCCACCTCCATCAGCGCTTCGTTGATTTTCTCGCGCATACTGAATTCTAAGGTACCGTCTTCATGTTTCTCAATCACCTCAGCGTCAAGAAGCATAGGATGTCCATTATTGTTGATGAAGCACTGGATGTCGGGTTTGGGGTCGTAGCCCACAATACCGTATTTGGTCTTCTTGGAACACTGCACGTTGATGAAGCCCTCGCCCATGTATTTGTCATCCACAATACGGCTGTAGAATTTGTTGCTGTCCTTCATGTCCTGGTGGGTCATCATGATTTTCACCTCGGCTCCCACCCAGGCAACTTGCTTTTTGTTCTCGTTCTTGGACGATGTGTCATGTGGACTGAAAAGTCCTAACTCGATGTCATTCCAAAGTTTATGGTATTGGTAGATGTCTTTGGTGTTGGGTTTTATCTTCAGTCCTTTCTGATAGGGGATGCACACGCTGAAAGTGTTCCAGTCGAGCAGGCCTTCGGGCAATACGTTCTCACTGGTTTCGGCGGCATCGGCTGGGTAGAAGCGGAATCCGTCCTTATTATATGTCATGACGACACCAGCACCTGTGAACTCCACATTGGGTGGTGTTTCGTTCTGGCTTTTGATGCCCTTGTTGTTGGCGGTGACTATGGCGAGGCTCACGGGGTTGTTGGTTTGCCCTTCGTTGTAGAACTTACCGATGGTACGTACACCGATGAGGCTCATGAAGGCTCCGGTGAGCAGGGCTTTGATGTCGGAGTCTTGTGGTACGAGGTGAGACGACAGGCGCAGGAAAGCGGCGCGGTTGACATCGATGTCGAGCAGTTCGTCATCCGACTCGTCTTTGGCGAGCAGGAGTTGGAGAGCGAGTGCGGAAACGGCGTTCTCCACTGTTTGGTTGCCTGTCTCGGCTGGTGAGATTTTGGGTATGGTCATGGAGATGAAGAACTCCAGTTGTTTGATGAACTCACTTCTGAAAGGTTCGCGCAACCAAAGGTGAAAGTCATTTCGGAGGATGTCGAAGATGTTCTCAATCTTTTCTTGCATCAGTTCGGGGTAGAGCAGGAAGAGGCATGTCATGATGGAGAAGTTCTTGTTGGGATGGTAGATAAACCCCGAGCACCTTAGTTTCTCCAGGATGCTGTCCACGAATTCTGAAGCGATGTCCTTGTCTTCGTTCTCACTGTCTTGCAACATCTTGCGCGCTTCCACGAAGTAACCTATCCGTTCAATGATGAACGTGATACGGTTTTGGAAGAAGTCGCGCTCTGTGTCGCTGGAACAGTTCTTGAGAAGTTCGGAGCGTTCGAGCAGGTTCTTGCATTGTTCTCTGATGGTGGGGAGCAGCCCAGGCTTGTTGTCCGACTCCTTGGCGATGTTGAGTACCCATTGGTGGCATTCGGCGTTGAACGAACCATGGCTCTCGTTGGATAGGAGCATGTTGGCGAATGTTTTCACATCCCATGTATAGGGTTCGTGTTGTGGGTCTTCTTTTATGGACTCCGCTGATGGACCGTTTTGCTCAAGAATCAGCCGCTCAATGTATTGCGCGTTGATTTCCGTATCAGAGCTGTATCCTTCGGAGAAATATTTCACGATAGGGCGTGAAGTGGTGATGCCAATGATTCTGCATTTGATTTTCTGTCCGTTGATGAAGGGCTTGGTAATGGTCAGGTTTTGCAGATAAGTGGTGAAACCATATTTGTCGATAATCTCCACATAATTCGAACCATTCGGCCGGTAGTCGCGTTTCACGATAAAATCCTTAATGGCATCCTTCCTGTAGAGTTCGCTCAGTTTTGATTTGAAATTCTGCTTAATCGTCACATTGCCGTTTTCATCGGTCGTGACAATACAGGGAAGTTCTTGGATTTCAGTATGGTTTTTTTGTGAGGGGTGCAGACGGATATTGTATTTTTTGTTGTCGTACACCACGATAAAACGATTGTTTTCAAATGCTGACACAGGGAGTGTCATGGAAGTGCTGGTTGCTTTCATAATGTTTTTTTATTTTGTTGATAAAGACGTATAGGGGATGCTGCTCACTATGCAGTATCCCCAATTCTTTTGTTCTTTTAGTTTATCGGAAACGTTCGATAATTAGAAAAAACGTGACAAAAGGTACCCCGATGATAAAGGCGTTAGTTCCATTCGTCCTGCTCGACAGGTATTCTGATGTCGGCGAGGAAATTGTAATCAACCACGAACCATTGTCCTGTACTTGGTTTCTTCCTGAGTTTGATGGGACGAGGATTGTCGGCTCCTGAAGATTGTAAATAGAGAGTGGCATAGTTCTCGTCTTGGTAAGTGTAAGGATTGGTGCTTACCTGAATTTTATAGGGCGCCTTTGCCTGATAGTTGTTTTTCGGTGAGGTTCCTTCGAAGAAAGAGAAGGTTTTGTACTGCTTGCCTTCCAGGCGTTCGCGGATGAATTGCCTGGTGTAGGTGTTCATGTCGGTCGGACCGTTGAGGAAATCAAGCATCTCGAAGGTGGCCTCCTTGTCATTCTCATAGTTACACAGGGTGGCCACAACAAGGGCCGCCACCTTGAATTCGTCTTTTAAGTCAGCGCCGTCCATGGCTTGCAGTTCTGCCAATGAGGTGGGCAAGGATTTGATGACCACCTCTTTCGTCTTGTTTTTGTTTGACTCAATAGGTCTGTTTTGTTCAGGATAATCGGATGCGTTAATACTGTTAATGCCAGTGAAACAGAGTGCCAATGAAAGCACTAAAATTGAAGTTTTATTCATAAACTGTAATTTTTGGTTAGTCAGCACAAATATAGTACTTTTTCCGCAAATATAGATTGATTCGCCATGCTTTTTAATGATTATTAAAAAATACAGACATGGAGTCGTGCTTACGGCCCCCATGTCTGTATTATTGATATCTTGTAATATATGGCTCTTATTCGCGGCTTTCCCAGAAAGATTCTTCCCAATCGGTAGAAGCATCGTCGTTGCGCTCTGTTACAAGAGCCTCATCAGTTTCCTCATTGCTCCACGACATGGCAATAATGATGTCGGTTTCGTATTCTGCCACACCGAATTCGGGTTTTTGATATTTCTTCATTGTTCTGTTACCGTTTTGTGGTGGCTGTCACTCGATTATGATTTACTCTCCACCATTGTTTGACATGCTGAATCGCTAAGGGCTCTGAACCTGCGTCTGTCGACGCGCCCCTTTCTGAGATGCAAAGGTATAAAAACTCTCAGTTACATCCAAGAAAAAACGTAGAATGTGATTGGTTATGGCCGTTCTCGTAGATGTTTAGAAAGTGGTCTGCTCGGTACGGCAAATGATTTCGTTCTGAAGATCCTCGCCAAGGTCGTTGAAGTAGTCGCTGTAGCCAGCCACGCGGACAATGAGGTCGCGGTAGTTCTCAGGGTGTTTCTGGGCGTCGCGCAAGGTGTCGGCGTTGACCACGTTGAACTGGATGTGGTGGCCGTCCATGCGGAAGTAGGCGCGGATGAGGTGCACCAAGTTGTAGCAGCCCTCGTCGGTGGACAGCAACGAAGGGGTGAACTTCTGGTTGAGCAGTGTGCCGCCCGTCTTGATATGGTCAATCTTGGCGGCGGATCGTATCACGGCTGTTGGGCCGTTGGTGTCGGCTCCTTGCACGGGCGAGATACCTTCCGACAGCACTTTCCAGGCGTTGCGGCCGTCAGGAGTGGCTCCTGTGACCTTGCCGAAATACACATGACACGTTGTAGGCAGCATGTTCACACGATAGTCTGCGCCACGGGGCGACTTGCGACCGTTCAGTGCGTCGTAGTACATGTTGAACACCTCCACTTCCTGCTCGTCGGCATAGTCATCGTCGTTGCCGTATTTAGGCGTGTTG
>CACYEC010000011.1 GCA_902773225.1 uncultured Bacteroidales bacterium | reverse complement strand
ATCCGCACAAAAACAGGTAGATATGTATATATGGGAACTTACGGACTGGCCAAAATTTCAGTGGGACAAGCAGAAAATCAACGAAATGTTGGTCAATGTGAGGCATCAACAAGGGCGGCTGTTAGGCATGGCAGAGATGCTCGGGTTTGATGTAAAAAGCCCAGTTGTGCTTGATGCAATGACGTCGGATATCATCAAGTCATCTGAGATAGAGGGCATTGCCTTAAATGCCGACGATGTACGCTCGTCGGTAGCGTGGCAGCTGGGAATTGACCGCGTTGGAGTGCCCTCATCCGATCGCTACATTGAAGGAGTGGTTGAGGTGATGTTTGACGCCGTGCATCATTATGACGAGCCTTTAACACAGGATCGGCTGTTCCGTTGGCATAGTGCATTGTTTCCTAATCCCGGCCGATTGGCACACCTCACTGTGGGTGACTGGCGACAGGGGGATATGCAGGTGGTATCTGGACAATATGGCAAAGAAAAGGTACACTACGAGGCACCTGCTGGCAAGGACGTACCACTGATGATGTCGGAATTGCTGCAATGGATTAACACCGCGGACACTGACCCCGTACTGAAAGCAGCCATAGCACACCTATGGTTTGTCAGCATACACCCCTTCAGCGACGGCAACGGAAGGTTGGCGCGTACCATCACCGATATGCTATTGGCGAAATCCGATGCCACACCCTATCGCTTCTATAGTATGTCCACACAGATTGCGTTGGCGCGAAAAGAATATTACGACATATTGGAACAGACGCAGAAGGGGACTCTCGACATCACCGAGTGGCTACTATGGTTCCTCGGAAGGATGAATGTGGCTATCAATGTGGCCATGGAGACCATCGAACGCACACTAAGCAAAGCCACTTTCTGGGAGATCCACCGTCATGTAGCCATGAACGAGCGGCAGACCAAGATGGTCAACATGCTGTGGGATGGTTTTGATGGCAAATTGACCTCTTCCAAATGGGCGAAGATAAACAAATGTTCTCCCGATACCGCCCTGCGCGACCTACAAGACCTTGTCGCCAAGGGTATCCTTGTCCGCACAGAGTCAGGCGGTCGTAGCACCGGATACGACTTGGTAAAATAATCGAATTGATGACAACAAAGGGAGCGCCAAAATTGACGCTCCCTTCTTCAGGCCTTCTTTGTGCCTTCTTGGTGGGTTCTATGTGAGTTGTTATTATTCTACGCATTCTTTCAGGTCGCGCGGGTTGACCCTTTGCACTTTGTTGTAGAATAATGGCATAGTTGCTCCTTTCTATTGTGGTTAAACATGTTATGAATACGGGTGCAAAGGTACACATTATTTCCGAGGTGGCAAAATAAAAAAACTCACAATGACGAGAAACGCCATTCACTGCCACTGATTAATAATTGGTATTCCAATAGAGTTAGTACCAGTTCTTAACCCAGAACTCGTCGAGTATGTCGTTAGATGTCCCTCTTTGTCTTTCCTTGTCTGTCAAGTCGACGACATCCTCAAAAGATAGGCATTTCCAATCACCATTTGCTTCCTTGCATTGATCAGCAATAGCCTTGAAACCATCGGTACCGTTATCAAAGAATGTGATTACCCAATAGTGAATTCGGAAATCTTTGTCTTTGTACCAGGCTTCCACGTCTTGGACGTAGCGGTCCAGTTGGTTGTCGTGGATGCCAGTGTATGCCTTGTCCTCAATGACGATAACATGTTTCTCATCGCCGTCTGCAAAGTTGCCTTCCACCTCGACTATTAAGTCAATGTGCTGCCATTGCTTCCATACTTTTACAGAGACGTTGTTGATGAGCTCATAATCAACATCTCCCCACGTGTCCAAGTGCACTTCTTTTTCCAGTAGCTTCAGCAATGTTCTTTTGCTGATTTCGTCTCCTATTTCTTGGACGTTCTTATCTGCTAATCGTAGCAGATATGAGAGTTGATAGTCGAGCATGGCTTCTTTGCCGTGGTCGCCCTCGGAATCGTCGGTCATGAACAGAGATGGCATATCTGCAACAGCGGGTCTCGGCTCATCGTTTTTCTTTTTGTTAAATAATCCCATAATTGTTATT
>CACYEC010000010.1 GCA_902773225.1 uncultured Bacteroidales bacterium | reverse complement strand
GACAAGAGGCTGGTTCGCAGGATTCAGCTTGTTGACATCGGTTGAAGGTATTGAGAATCTGAACACCAGCGAGGTTGTAAACATGGCTGAAATGTTCAAGGACTGCCCCAAATTGACAAGCCTCGACCTGAGCAGTTTCACGGCAATCGAAGGAATTGAAATGGACATGCATGAGATGTTCTCGGGCTGCTACAATCTTACTAACGTTGACCTGAGCAACTTCAATTCGGAGTATGTTACGGACATGCATGAGATGTTCTCGGGCTGCACCAGGCTGAAGACAGTTGGCCTGACCAACTTCCGTAATACCAAAACGTGGAATGTGGCTAAGATATTCTACGCTTGCATGAACTTAACGACCATCTATTGTAACTACGACTGGAACAACTATCCTATGTATGTTAACTATGATAAAATGTTCTTTGGCTGTGTCAACCTGGTGGGAGGTGCTGGCACAACGTTCAAGGGTAACGAGTCGGGTATTGGGCTTGCATGTCCTGACCGTGGTAGCTTGGATGAGGGTTATTTCACGACGGCCAGCGCGACTCCTTATGTGATTTGGTGTGAATCTACCAATACGCTTTATTTCACCAATCCACATTTCGACGAATATGCCGTAGGCGACTACTTTGGAGACATTGACGGCCAAACTATTACGGCATTGTGGAGTGGCGACCAGGTGACCAATAGCGGCTTCACGCCTCTGTGGTTTAAAGATGAAACCTCTACATCAATGAATCAGAACTGCAAAACAGTGGTCATCGACAAGAGTTTCCAAGAAGTCAAGCCTACGAGCCTGGATCTTTGGTTTGCTCAGCTCGACAATGTGGAAGAAATCCAGGGCTTGCAGTATCTGAACACCAGCGAAGCCACATCGATGGCAGGAATGTTCAACTCTTGCGGCATTGAGGGGGGAATGAAAACGCTCGACGTGAGCCACTTCGACACCGGCAAGGTGACCGATATGCAACTTATGTTCTCACATTGTGGGGTGACGAGCCTCGATTTGAACAGTTTCGACGTGAGCCATGTGACCAACTTTGAGAACATGTTCATCAATTGCTCGGAACTGACCACCATCTACTGCAAGAACGACTGGAGCGCTAAGGCACCTAGGACGGCCAAATCAACAAATATGTTCAGCGGTTGTTCCAAACTCAAGGGCAGCAACGGAACCAGCTTCAGCGAAGAACACATGAACATAGAGTATGCACGTCTTGACGTAGAGGGCACTCCCGGATACTTCACATTCGAGAATGATGAGAAGACCTATGATTTGACGATTAGTGAAGCCATGGTGGGTACGCTCTATCTTGATTTCCCCGTCGTCATTCCAAATGAAGACTACTTCAATGTGTACTATGTTAAGTCCATCGATGCCGAGGGCACTTTGCACCTGAAGGAAATTTATGATGTCATTCCTGCCAACACAGCCACCATCATCTTTGCCAATGCCGGCACCTACACCATGATGAAGACTGACAATGAGGGCGAAACCATCACAGGCAACCTCCTCAAGGGTGTGACTGAGGCTACAAGCGTGGCCGACCTGCAGGCACAGCACGGCACGGACATCTACGTGCTCAGCCGTGGCCAGAACTCGTACATCGGCTTCCGTATTGCTGGCGGCGCCGTGAAGACCATCCCTGCCAACCGTGCCTATCTGCCTTACACGTCTTCGGGCAACGCGCAGGAATTGTCCATCAGCTTCGAAGAAGAAGATGTGACAGGCATTTCTGACATTGCCGGTCATGCCAACAGTGGTGAGACAAAAATTTACAACCTCTCAGGTCAGCGTGTGAAGAACCCGCAGCGCGGTATCTATATCGTGAACGGAAAGAAGGTTTATATTCGATAATTGCATCATGAACAAGAAATTATATATTGCGCCCGATGCGACCGTTGTCCTGCCAGAGTTGGAAGACCTGATGATAGGCATTGAGGAAGGTAGCGCCACAGAAGTGCTGACGAATGATTTTCAATTCGATTTTGGAGAGTATGACGAACTGGACAACCCAGGGAGTTCCTTCAAAAAAGGCACTGACAGAACATGGGATTCTTTATGACAAGAATAGTGAACTTTGGAAGCACGCCTCACTGACGTGCATCTGACTAATCAACGGGCGAAACCTATCCATTTTTGGTTAGATTTCGCCCGAAATATTTGAGTTTCGAATTTGTCTGCACTCCTATTCTACCACACCTCTACACTCCTTTTATTCCTGTTTTTTCTTGCCTGATCTTCTTTGTTTTTCCCGATGT
>CACYEC010000009.1 GCA_902773225.1 uncultured Bacteroidales bacterium | reverse complement strand
GTTCACCACTCAGCAAAACGGCGGTGGTGTCGGCACCCACGAATACGTTGACCTCGGCCTGCCCAGCGGTCTGCTGTGGGCCACCTGCAATGTGGGAGCCAATGCACCGGAAGAATATGGCGACTACTTTGCTTGGGGCGAGACGCAGCCTAAAGACTATTACCATTGGAGTACTTACCAGTATTGCATGGGTGGTGATAGCACCCTCACCAAGTATTGTAATAATGCAAGCTGCGGCTATAACGGTTTTACCGACAACTTGACCACCCTGCTGTCCGAGGACGATGCTGCCACGACCAATTGGGGCGATGGCTGGCGCATGCCCACCGATTTGGAATGTCAGGAATTAATTGATAACACGACTTGTGTCTGGACAACCCAAAACGGTGTGAACGGACGCCTCTTTACTGCATCGAATGGAAATAGTATCTTTATGCCTGCCACTGGTATCTACTTGGATGGTGGACTCGTCGATGTCGGCCTCACTGGCAGCTATTGGTCGCGTTCGTTCGTCACCCACCGCCCAGACCATGCATGGCGTCTCGGTTTCTATTCAGAAACCTGCCATAGGATTAGCTACAGCCGCTACGCTGGTGTCTCTGTTCGTCCAGTACGTTCCGCTTCTCCTTCAGGCCAATCCCCCCAAGTGACCACCTCAGAAGTAACGAGTTTCACCTCTTCGACGGCCACCTGCGGCGGCGAGGTCGTTTCCGAGGGAGGAACAGCAGTTACGGAGCGCGGTGTGTGCTGGAGCACCAACCACAATCCCACTTTGAACGACAATCACGCTAATGCTGGCGCAGGTATGGGCGCTTTTGTGGTTAATGCCACAGGATTGGCACAAGGCACCACCTATTATGTGCGTGCTTACGCCACCAACGCCAATGGAACAGCATACGGCAACGAGGTGAGTTTCACTACAACAAGCGGCGGTGGCACCCACGAATACGTTGACCTCGGCCTGCCGAGCGGCACCTTGTGGGCCACTTGCAACGTGGGTGCAAATTCTCCTGAGGAATCTGGTGACTACTTCGCTTGGGGCGAGACCGCAACCAAGGATGTTTATGATTGGAGCACATACCGGTACTGCATGGGTAGCCAAAGCACCCTCACTAAATATTGTAGTAATGCAAGCTACGGCTACAATGGCTTCACTGACAACCTGACTACTTTGTTGCCCGAGGACGATGCGGCAACAGTCAATTGGGGTAGTGGCTGGTGCATACCAACAGCTGGTCAATGGGGTGAGTTGTACCAGAACACAACAAGCACATGGACAACGCAGAACGGTGTGCCTGGCAGGCTATTTACCGCACAGAATGGAAATAGTCTTTTCCTACCTAGAAGTTGGTTTGGTACTAGTGGGTCACAGGGTTGGTACTGGTCAAGTGAACTCTATATTGAAACCTATCGTGCCCGCTATTTCTACTTCACACCTGATTACAATGGTGTACCCTACTGGAATCGAGATAAAGGTCATAATGTTCGTCCAGTGCGTTCCACACGCCAGAAATAACCTTTATCGTTTTGCGGGTCTTGTTTGTAGAGACGAGCCATGGCGCGTCTCTACTAAATCTACCTAATAAAATCCGCCTAAGGTCTTGCGGCATATAAAAAGATGCTGTATTTTTGCAAATAGTTTAAGTAGATGCGCATAATTAGTTTACATGTTAGACGCGAGACTACGGGACTATGGCTGATGACCATGACCATGACCACTTCCGCCAAAAGCTGAAAACTCAGCATCCCTGTGAAAGAGGTCATGGTCATGGTCCAAAAGTCCCGAACCAAACAATATGCAGTTTAATTTTGAACAGTTACTAAAATAATATAGACCATGTTTCACAAAAAGATGAGAAAGTCCTCCCTATGGTTTTTTGCAGCAGGCATCATTACCCTTTCCCTGATGTGTTGTAATTCCCCACAATCTGAAAAGCAGCCTTTCGTCGTCGAGCAGCAAGAATGTGTGCTGCAACACATGGTGGGCTTTATCCCTTCCCATGATATCGACATAGGGATGACAATCGATGTGCCTGTCAGCGGCGACAAGGCGGTGGTCGATTCTATCATGCGCTTCATCAACGAAGCAGTGTACGGCTTCATGGAAAGTGGCGAGGGCTCTGGCTTCACGCCCGAACAGGTGTATTGCGCTGACGCCAAGCATTTCGTGAAGCATTATTATGATGCCTACAAGCCTCTCATTGTCGACACGTGCTATGAAGCGGAAGGAACACCAGGGCGTTTCTGCGAACCTGAGTATTTTTCTGTCACCATGCTCGGCCAAACCGATGCGTTTATCACATACGAAATCAGTACATTGTACCTCGGCGAAGGAGCGGCATTTATTCGAGAGTGGTTCACTTTCCACAAGAACGACGGGCGTCGGGTTCAAAGTGTCATCACCATGGATGGCCTCTTGCGCTTTTTCAATGAGCATCCCGAAGAGAGAAATGAACTCTATGGCATGATGGAAGATTTTATGGAATACGAGGAAGATGTGGAGGGGAGAAGCGCTTTCGGCCTTTCGGGCGACAAGGTGATGCATCAGTTCCGGATCCCGGGCGATGTCTATGATGCAGAATACGATTTAGAGGTCATCAAGCCGTATCTTTCTGATGAGGCCAAGGAGTTGTTGAAATAAATGATATTGGAGAGGCATCGTGTCTCCGACAAGGGCGATACATCGAAATAAAAAAATGCCAAAACTGTATCACGATTCTTGTTTGGGCAAGACCTGCTCTTCTGCGTTTTTTTCTTGAACGGCATCCTTGTTTTGGCTCTTCCTCTCGCTAATCCGCTTAATC
>CACYEC010000008.1 GCA_902773225.1 uncultured Bacteroidales bacterium | reverse complement strand
TCCCAGTTTGCACATCAGCACAATCCAACGAAGAACGTCTGGTTACGTTTACCAAAGGGCAGCGAGCTACTATCATCCTGCCCATAACTCCAGATGCGGACAAAGGGAGGTATTACAGGTTGGACAGGGTTGAAGATTACCAGATAGTTTTTGAAGAAGAACCTCATCCACAGGCTCGTGTTCCCTATATCATTATTCCTGACGAGGATTTCAGCATTGAAGTGAGTACATCGGATTTGCCTGGGATTCGACGAGACTCAACAAACATATATGGGGTATCTTTCATTGGAACTTATGTTAAAGATGTTATCGGATATAAAGATTCTTTTTATTATTATACAATTGATTCCACATCAGATTGTTATAATGATCAGAAGGGGTACGATGTTTATATGGGGCCTTTGCGTGCTTTTTTGCAGGTAGATTGGAGAAAACACAATAATCAATGGGTAAAGATGCAGTTCGTGCTTCATGACAATCACACTTCAATATCAACACCTTCAGTTCAGAAAACGAAGAATTCAAAAAATCATTATAACTTCCATGGTCAGCGCATCAATGGGTTGCAGAAAGGACTGAATATCGTGGAAGGGAAGAATGTATTCGTGAAGTAACAGACCACAAAAGCCCATGATTCCCGTAAAAATACGTGAGGAATGAAGTGTTATAATAGAGAAACGTTGAGAGCGCTAATCAATAATATTTAATTACTAAAAACAGAAACCATATGCAACGATATTTCGTGCAGAAGAAGGGATTTATGAGGATGCTAATATTGTTGTTCCTAATGATGGGAGTACACATGCAGGCTCAGCAAAAGGGAGGAGGTGACAATTCATTTCTTATTACGGAGGTATGTGTCGCCAATATTGACCAGACCATTGACTACTCATATAACTATGGTGGTTGGGTAGAGTTGTACAATCCAACTGCCCCGGCCGTTTCATTGAATGGATGGCATATAAGCGATGATATCATGAATCTGACGAAACATCAGCTGACGGGCTATGGTGCCTTGAATCCTGGATGTTACGAATGTATCTTCTTTGACCATAACGCTGCTAATGGCGAATATGGTCCCGATGCAGCAAAGCAAGTGAGGTTCAAGTTGAATAGGAAAGGTGGCACAATCTATCTGTCAAAGAATGGTCATGAGGTGGATGTGTCTATCACCTATCCTGCGTCTGTTCCTCGTTGCAGCTATGCAAGAGAGAGATTGGAGAATAATGAATGGCAGTATTGTGGTATGCCAACTCCTGGAGAGCCTAATGCGGGTCATTACGCAGAGGATTGTTTGCCAGCTCCAGAAGTTGACTATGATTCAAGACTCTTCACGTCAGGATTCGATGTGCATGTGCAGATACCTTCAGGAACGACTCTCCGCTACACAACAGATGGCAGCACTCCCACACTCACGAACGGAAAAACAAGTACTGACGGTCTTTTCCCTGTCTCACAGACCACTGTGTTGCGTCTGCGGTTGTTTGCTGACGACAAACTGCCAAGCGGTGTGGTCACACGTACCTATATCTATAAGGACAGGAACTATTATCTGCCCATCGTTGCGGTTACCACAGACCAACGAAATCTCTATGACAATATGATAGGTTGTTATGTGGATGGCAAGAACGGCATAACAGGACGAGGTTCAACGGGAAAATCCAACCTCAATATGGACTGGGAACGACCTGTTAACTTCGAGTATCTGACAGCAGATGGTAAGATGGTCATCAATCAGGAGACAAGTTTTGAGATTGCCGGTGGATATAGCCGTCATTTTAAGCCAGCTTCGTTTAAAGTACAGGCCAAGAAACTGTATGACGGGAATGGTCATTTCGACTATCGTTTGTTTAAAAACAAGCCCTATCAGGAGTATAAGCAGTTGCTGATACGCAATGGAGGGAATAATAACAGGACGGATGGAGGTCCCCGAATCAAGGATGCAATTACCCAGCAGGTATTGACGACAAGCGGATTTTATGTGGATGCACAGGAGTATCAGCCTGTACATGTATTCATCAACGGGAAATACTTAGCCATGATGAATGTGCGGGAGCCAAACAATCGCTTTCATGGTGCAGCCAACTACGGATACGATAATGACGAGATTGATGGATTTGAATATAGCAGCGGCATCTATCATCAGAAAGGAGGTACTCGTGAGGCGTTTGACAGACTGATAGACCTGTCGAAACACGCTGACAGTGATGAAGGCTATGCACATGTAGCAGAACTATTGGATATCGAAGAGTTTGTGCGCTATATGGCAACTATTTGCTATACAGGTAGTTATGACTGGCTTCTGAATGGCAACAACGTGAAGGGGTATCGTACATGGGAGGATGGCAAATTCCATTTCATCTTCTTTGACCAAGATCTGACATGGGGGCGAACCGACAATGTGGAAACCATCGACGGTGTCATAACGAATGAGGTATTGGAACTCTATAACAACCTGAAGCGCAACAAACAATTCCGCAAACAATTTGTGACGGCATACTGTATTCTACATGGAAGTATATATACTCCAGAGCGATGTCAGCATATAGCCGACAGCATTTGTGACTTGGTGAAGATAGCCTTGTCGTTTGACAATCGTTCTACTGCTGCGACATACAGCAAAATGCAAAATGAGATGTGGGGACAGTCCTATCGCGAGGCACGCATCAAATCACTGATGAATGCATACAAACTTTCAAATGGCATCAATGTGAACATTAATACCAACAATTCATTCGCAAAGATTCTGATTGAGGGTATGGATGTGCCTTTCAACAAGTTCTCTGGTGTGCTGTTCGGATCTGTAGTTGTGACGACAAACGCAGCTGAAGGTTTCCGTTTCATGGGATGGAAAGACCAACAAGGCAGATGGCTGACCAATGAGAAGGAATGTCATATTACGAAGGACGGTACCTATACGGCGGTTTACGACAGCGCGACAGATTGCGACCTTTCGCCCCTCTGCATCAATGAGGTCAGTGCGGCAAACGACATCTATGTGAACGAATTTGGTAAACGAGCAGATTGGATAGAATTATATAACCGAGGACAGGAACCTCTTGATGTATCTCAGTGGTTCTTTAGCAATGAAGAGCAGAATCCAACAAAATATCAAATCGATGTCGCAAAGGGAGTTAGTACTGTAATACGACCCAATGGGCACCTGGTGATATGGTGTGACGGCAAATCATCAGTGTCTGAGTTGCACCTGCCTTTTAAACTGAAAAATGCAGATAACAATACCCTGATTCTGCTATCAGCAAATGGAAGATGGAAGGATTCTATGCGCTACAACACACATTCGTCGAAGGAAACAGTAGGAAGATACCCCGATGGAGGAAGCAGTTGTCGGACATTCTACCATCCCACCATTGGAACCCAGAACATGGCAACCACCTACGACAGTACAGTGATACCGACTGGCATTGATGAGGTAAGCGTGAAAAGTGAAGAGAGGAGTGTGAAGAGCGGGTTCTATAATCTGCAAGGTCAGCGCATCAATGGGCTGCAGAAGGGATTGAATATCGTTGATGGGAAGAAGATTCTAATAAAATAAACAAATCAAACCACGACAAGCGTGGAGATTGATAATAAACCATCTGTTGATTATACGGATTTATGG
>CACYEC010000007.1 GCA_902773225.1 uncultured Bacteroidales bacterium | reverse complement strand
GCCCAACTGTACTGCTGGTTGACAATCGCTACAGGCAGGTAATGGATGTTGCGAAGCAAGGTGATGAACTGTGCTTTCATCCATTGACCACGCTGCCGGTTGAACTCTTTTGCCTTTCGCGTCTTCTCATCAAAGACATAAATCTGATCAAAATAGTCGATATAGACATGCTGGCGCATCAACAACGCCTCTAACTCTTTGTCTTCCCATGCACTTTTTACATTGTTGATATTGTTCTTGAACCAATTAAAGTCAAAAGCACATCCTGAACTCATTAGACCAGCGGACATTCCTATGGCGATATGTCCGCGACGGAAAATAGAGTTGTTAATTTCCTCAAAAATGGCTCCCATTCTTGCCGGGGTGGTGTCTCTGTTCTGTGACAGGCGATGGGCTTGAATAACCTTCGTTCCTGCTGACTCAAAGGCATTATTCATTTGTTCCAAGAATTCAGGTTCAACAATGTTTCCTCCATCCAAAACAAGAACGATGTCATAGATTTTGAATTGAGGAAGGTTGTTGATGGCCAATTGGAGCGACTTTGCTTTGGTACTCTTTTCAAAATTAGGAGTCAATAATGTGATAGGCTCCTGAGCCAGTCGGAAGTTCGTCATCTCATCATTATTATCTGAGATGACCGTCACATCAAAGAGACGTTGAGGATAGGTCTGTCCCAATATTGATTTGACGGTATGAACAACATTGGGATTATCATAAGAAGGTATCAAGACAATAAAACGATTCTGATGCTTTGTCTTGGGATTATCTCCTTTATGTGTGAACAAAGATGTAATCGTGAATACCAACATGTAGAGTACGGTCAACGATACAATGCCAAAGAGAATCCAGTCTATGATGAATAATACTAACCAAAAATCCATATCTTAATGCTTTTATGTTTTAATGAAATGTATAATTCCTTTAAATGTTGCCTTACATAGGTCAATGCGCCCTTGGAAGAGATTTCTGAGGATGTCCTTGGGTGCTACAATTCCCATTAGATACATATATGTGAGTGGGCGTGTCCCTCCTTTAATATTCCGCTTGGCAAAGAGTAGACGATTACGGGTGATATAGAACGTTCTTAAAGGAGATTGTTGTCCCGTTGTCTGGCTCTCCTTGTGAAAAATGGTACAGGTAGGCTCGTACCAAATCTCATATCCTGCTCTTCGAATCATCATCGACCAATCGAGTTCCTCATAATAGAGGAAATAGCATTCTGGCATCAAGCCCGCCTTTTCGATTATTTCCCGTTTTACCATCATAGCAGCGCCATGAGCGTATGGAGTAGAATGGGGTGTATCGTATTGTCCGTGATCTTCTTCATCATAGCCAATAGATTGGTTGCGTAAAGTGATGGGGGATAGGGGTGTATATCCAGCATATTGTATAAGTTGATTTCCCCAACTGAAACGAATCTTAGGGCATACCATCCCAATTTTGGGAGAATTCTTCAGTCGGTCAATCAGTGGTTGAAAGAAGTTCTCATTCCTCTCTCCTCTAATAAGTGTATCATTATTAATGAAGAAAAGGTATTTGCCTTTGGCTGTTTGAATCCCCAGATTATTGCCTCCGGCAAAGCCCAGATTCTGTTTGCTACGTATGACTTTCACTTGTGGGAATTGTTGTGCGATGACTGTCGCCTCATCGTTATTGGATGCATTATCTACCACGATTACCTCTAATGATTCGTCATCTAAAGGTAATGACTCTATCAATTCACAGGTATCCTTTACCCCGTTAAAATTGACTGTTATGATGGATAATATTTTTTCAACTTCCAACTCTTATTTTCAATTTCAATTTTGACTTCGTCCAAATCACTCACACTCGGCATAGTTCAAACACGTTTAACTCTGCTCTTGTTTAATCGCGATTTTCAACTTGTTACACTCTTGATGCTTTCTTTTTTTCTAATTTCAGACGGGCTTTCTCGTGTTGTTTTGCTAATCGTTTCTCTTCCAGTTTTACCCATTCCTCCTCAATGAATGGGAGGATATAGACGATAGATAATCCCCCATAGAATAACAGACAATTTGGAAATTGCAACAAAATACCATTAGCATAGCCTCCAAGCTGGATGGCTGCAAAAGCTGAACAGAACCCACCACCAACTCCCATTAGTGATTGACTCTTCAATCGAAACATTGTTATCCAGCAAGCTCCAAAGAACATCATTAACGTTGTGATAATGAAGGTAGTAAGGCCTATTGGTCCCGCATGTACCCAAATATAAACATACTCCGAGTCTGGTGGGATGGTAGATAATTTTCGGAATTTATTATTTGCAGGTACGTTATTATAGTTGGTTCCAATACCGATACCCCATGGGGCATCTTGGATATATTTACGAATAGCGGCTTTGTTGATGGTACGTACATTGGCAGAAGCGTCGTTCTTGTTGAAAGCAGAACGCATACGACGAATTTGGGAATTACCCTGTCCTATATCCGTAAAGGCAAGGAATACGTATGCCAATCCTGCTAATAGGATTACAGGTACTGCTATCTTGATGGATTTTGATAGAATGACATATACCAAGATGCCCGCAAACAAACAAACAATGGCAGTACGGGTACCAGAAGCAAACATACCTTTTACTATGAAGGCTGCGGTAACTAAGAAAAAAATCCGGTCTAATTTAATTTTAGTGGTAATCCCGAAGATAAAGAAAGCCACACCAGCAGCCGCAGCGTTACAACCATATGCTGCAGCATCATTAAAGGTGGAGAAATAACGGATAATACCGTTAACACGATGTGTTACATATCCAACTGATTCAAACCAAACATGTTCTGCATGGGTCCAACCAAGTGTCTGTTGTTTCCATGTCCAGAATGCAGAGAAAAGGCAGAAAAATGCCCATACCCAAAGATATTTGATGAGTATCTTAGGTGTTGATACATATAGAGAGAATACAATAAAGATATAGAGTATCTGGAATGCCATCAGACGAGCGCCACTGTACCAATTCCCAACATTAATACCCAGGTCACATGTGTCATTCAATACCTCTAAAGTACAATAGCCACACCAAGCGATGAGTGCATACAGCATTAGATTGGCAGTTCGTTCAAAACGAGGAGACTCACGTGCATCTATAATGGCTATGCCTATTAAGAGCAACTCTAACATCTCATTATAAAGTGAGGTGGGAATTCCATTAGGAAGGAGTTGCTGCTTACTAAAAAACATCACAAAATAATTGATAGCAAACAAAGCCCAAAATGCCGTCATCTTCCACGTAAATGCCACATAAACCGCCAATACAATGAGAGGCGACATGCAAATCATCGCAAAAACGCTGAAACCAGCATTTACAAACTGATAAATGGCTAAACCAAACAGGAGAAAGAGCAATATTGCTCTTCCTCCATTTTCTTTGGTGTATGTCGTTACACTATTTGTCATTTATTTCGCATGATTGTTCTCTACAGCAGTTAGACCTAATTGCGAAATACGATATACGAAGTTATTGAACTTGGTGTAAGGCGGCAACTGTCCAACAAATTCTTCAACCGCATAACGGCTTGCTTCTGTCAAGTACATGAACAGCGTATCTTTATGCTCTTCATCTAGCATTGCCACGACTTCTTTCAGTGCTTTTTGGTCGACATCCTTCCATGTACGGTTGGCACGGGTAACCATCAAATTCACAGTTCCCATATTTAATAGGGCGGGTGATATGGAATTCTCATCCAAATTCGGATATTCGATGATGGCTATCTCCTCTGGTAGGATATCTGGGCAGAGGTCTTTGATGCCGTTTGCCATGATGAACTTGCTGTCTTCAGCAAGGAAGTCTTCATCGTAGGTTAGACGACGAACCTGTAAGCCGATAGAAATCCAATAGTTCTCCAACTCCTGGGCAAGGAAACTCTTGCCGTTACCAGAGTCCGTGGATAACAAGTTGAGCACATTTTGCTGCCCTTCCCTGAATTTAGGAAGTAAAGCCTTGCTAAGTTGACGGAGCGACATGTCAGCAATCGTTTTATTGAAACGACGGTAGCGCAAATTGCTCTCTTTTGGATAACAGCCCATGACAGGAACTTGGGTAATGCGCTCTGAACGCATGCGATCACGCAGGGTGCGATCAAGCAACTCAATGATAAAGAAGTAGAGTGCTGTCAGCATAAAGGTCAGCAGGAATGCTCCCAACAAAATCATCAAACGGTTGGTAGGCTGAGCGTTCAATGGGAACATCGGCGGGTTCAGCACGCGTAAGGTGGCTGTAGACATCTGCAGGTTCTTTTGGCGAAGACGTGCATTATTCAATGCCTTCAGCATCTCCATGTAGTTCCCTTCTACGAAGGAGATATGGCGGTCTTTACGATCCAAAGTAGCGCCGATAGGAGAATAGAACAGATATTGTCTATCTAAGTCCTGTCGCATGATGTCTGTTGCGGACATCTCGGCTCTTGCCTTCTCCATCAACAGCATCTGTTCCAACCATTTGTCAATCATTGAACTTGCTTTTACACCTGTCTCAGTACTATAGGTACCCGCTTCAATTTCATGCGTAAGATCTTTCACACTATTGGTGGCTGATTGTAACTCACGCTGTGCTTTCTGCATTTCTTCCTGAGCCTCGTTGTTCAAGTCACCACCTTCTCCTGCCATCAAACGGAGGTTAGAGATACGTGACTGTAACCGGGAGATATCTTTGATATGATCCGTAAACTGTTTGTTGGCACGAATGACACGGGCTCGGTCACCCAATTGACGCTCCAGATAATCCATCAATGCCTTGGAAGTTGTGTAGTCCATCAACTGTTGGTTGCGGAAATTTTGTTGCTGCATTTCCAATACCGTTAGTTGTTTGGTCTGTTCTCCATAGTTGATGATGCGTTTGGAAATATTATAACGAATCAAATCGTCTTCAGCACCCGTTAAAATGCGATAGAGACGAGCCACCTCACGCTCAAAGAGCTTGATGACATTGCTGGTTTCACCAAAACGAATCTGCTGGTAGTGGCGGGCAAAGACTTCATTCAGGATATCCAGCGTGTTATAAGCGATACCCGCATCGTTTGCAGAGTAACCAATGTCGATAATATCACTTCTTTCAAGTTGTAAGACTTTGAGTCGAGAAGTAATATTGTTAATGCCAAAATAAGGATGGTAATTGAGAATACCGAAAATGTAGTTGTCCTGTGAAGGTTTTTCGTATGCCTTCAAATTGGCATAAGTTGCTTGTTCACTATTGTGATTAATCAATGCCTTGACATCTGCCGGTACTTGAGCATTTAACTGACGGAAATGTTC
>CACYEC010000006.1 GCA_902773225.1 uncultured Bacteroidales bacterium | reverse complement strand
GGATAAAATTATCGTCAATTATTGGAAATTATTGTCCGAAAAAACAAGCCGCTTGCGGCGAAAAGAAGAGACATCATTGTATAAGATGATTTTGTGTGGTTACTTAATTATTCAAATTTGTTTTACGACAGAGCCACGAAGTGGCCTAATGACCGATTCGGGATAAAGCAAAATTGTTTCGCATTTGGAGAAATAAGGAGCGGCTATTCCTCCAAATACCAACAAAAGCATGTTGATTTGGAGCTTAAAACTCGATAATTGCCAAATGTATGGAAGAACGCCTGCCCGATATCTATCAGGTCTTTGGTCATACGCTGGCAGGAGTTCAGCCCTGTCATCACCAAGCATTACGCTTCTCTTAATTGCAGAAAGGCATTCTTGTTGACAAGTAATGGTTTCGTTCTGGCATTGGCTGAGAATTAGTTAGGAGTTAGGAATTAGGAGTTAGGAGTTGCCATGCGGCTTGCTCCTAATAAGATACCTGACAGGGTAGCCAATCTAACTCCTAACTTCTAACTCCTAACTTCTAACTGAATGGCTGAATAGTCGGGAAGGCTCCTATAGTCGTTAATTATTGTTTGAAAAATGTGTTTTCAGGTCTTGGCATCAGTTATTGTCGGGGTATTTTTGTACCTTTGTGCTATATTTACGAAGAATATGTAGCCCCATGTAGCGATGCTGAGGCACAGAGACTTACATGAGATTCAAAAACATGTAGCAGTAAGTATCCAAAGAATATAAAGATGGAAGAGAATAATATATTAATATACAAAGACGAAAACAACGCTATCCAGCTTGATGTTAAGTTGGATAACGGAATGATATGGGTCACGCGTCAGCAACTCGCAACATTGTTTGGGCGTGACTATAAAACGATCAGCAAGCATATCAACAACGCTATTAAGGAAGAATTAGCAGATGAAGTGGTAGTCGCAAAATTTGCGAATACCACTCAGCATGGTGCCATTGAGGGAAAGACTCAGACGCATGAGATAGAGTATTTCAACCTTGAAATGGTGACCTCAGTCGGCTATCGTGTGAAGAGCAATCGTGGCGTACAGTTTAGGAAATGGGCTAACCGTGTACTTAAGGACTACCTCGTCAAGGGCTATGCTATCAATGACCGTATTCGCCGTGAGCAGATCTCCGAACTTCGCCAACTGGTCCAAATGGTAGGCCGTACTATTCAGACCCAACAGTTGGAAAAGAACGACGAGAACCAGGCTTTGTTCGACATCGTGGTGGACTATACCTACGCTCTTGATACGCTCGACGACTACGACTATGAGCGCTTGTCGATAGAGAAGACCACTCAGGAGGATAGGTTTCATGCCACCTACGAGAGTGCCATGGAAGCCATCAAGGCTCTCCGTGAGAAATTCGGTGGCAGCACTCTCTTCGGCAACGAGAAAGACGACTCGTTCAAGAGTTCCATCGGACAGATCTATCAGACCTTCGGAGGCAAGGAACTCTATCCCAGTGTGGAGGAGAAGGCCGCCATGTTGCTCTATCTCGTCACTAAGAACCACTCGTTCTCCGACGGCAACAAGCGCATTGCCGCCACGCTCTTCCTATGGTTCCTCAACAATAACGGAATCCTTTATCGTGAGGACGGCTCGAAACGTCTGGCCGACAATACTCTGGTGGCCTTGACGCTGATGATTGCCGAGAGTAGAACGGAGGAAAAGGACGTGATGGTCAAGGTGGTAGTGAATTTGATTAATCAAAAGAATGAATAGTTATTCAAAGTATGAACATTGAGCAGGTCAGAGAGTACACGTTGTCACTCCCGGGAGTGACCGAAGACCAAGCGTTTGGTGAAGACATTCTTAACTTCCGCTTGGAAGGAAAGATATTCGTCTGCCTGTGGTTAGGTGGGGGCAGGTATGACAGGAAAGATGGAGTATCAAGAATCGCCTTGAAACTATCACCAGACAGGAATGTCGAACTCAGAGAACAATTCTCGGTCGTGACACCTGCCTATCATTGGAACAAGACGCACTGGAGCGATGTATATTACGAAGAAATGGACGAAGCAATAGTAAAGGATTTGATTAAAGAGTCATACCAACTCATTGCATCGAAACTTCCAAAGGCTGTTCGTTCAAAGTATTTGTCTGTATTAGGTTGATTTAGATGTGGTAAAATGAAAATAAAGAAACGTAAAATCAAGTATTCAGCATTATTCTTTCTCTGCTGGTTTGCCCTCCTGGTGTTCCTTGTAGATGGAGTTTTGAAATTCCAGACGTTGGTTGACTATTTTGGATCATACACATGGGTAGAGATAACCTTATTGTTAATGGTCATTCTGCCTACATGGGCTGTTTACAGATTCACTAAAGAAAAATAGAAAGAAACATATATCTATGAAGAAAGTAAAGATTACCATCCTCAAAACGATGCTGAATGAGGACTTGG
>CACYEC010000005.1 GCA_902773225.1 uncultured Bacteroidales bacterium | reverse complement strand
GCCTTCCCTGGGGGGTGACCATGATGTTGTTGCCCGAGAGGTCACCGTGCGCCATGCCGTTGCGGTTGAGATAATCCACCATGTCGCGGAAGGCCTTGGCCAACCTACGCATGACCATCGCGTTTCTGTAGTTCTTCTTCACGTATTTGATGAGAGTGTCGCCTTCAATCCAGTCCATGACGACACCTGGTATGACCGATCCGTTCTTGAGCCGTAAGGCCTGGTCCACATACTCGTACCTCACCACATAATCCACGTTGTGTTGATTGAAATAGGCAGATACTTCCTTTATGTGTAAGAGGTTGTCTTCACGGGCCTTGTCGTTCACCCACATGCGAAGGCATTTCTTCACAGACTCTCCTGCTCGGAACATGGGAAATGTTTGGCAGAACGTACCCGTGTCTATCACAAAAGGATAGATGGAGAGTACGTCGGTAGCTGGTACGTTATGGTAGCCCTGCAGGCTTGGAACAAGTACATTACCAATATTGGCCTCTATGGCTTCAGGTATCTCGATGTCTAAATGCATAAGGCTGAGTGGATTTACATGGCATAATCAGAATAGTCGAAGTAATCGAAATCATCGTAGTAAGCGATGAACTCTGAACAATCGTACGGCTCAGACATTTCGGATGGCTCGAACGATTCGGAAATTGGTGAGGAGTCAACTTTTTCGTCAACTTTGAAGATGATGACGCTCTCATCGTCGCTTTTAAGGCGTTCGGCTTGACATTCCTGCTCGACGTATTTCTCGAAATCCTCGTTGTCGTTAAGGTTCCAAAGCGCATAGATGGGGTCGTTTCCTACATTATACTGTTGGATGAGCCAGTTGGACATAGCGTCGCTTGCCATGACGACCCATCCTGATGAGATGGTTCTTTTTCCTTTGGTCCATTCCCCGACGACCGCACCAGAGGAATGTATTTGTCTAGGACGGTTGCCGAAGTCAACTTTCAGTTTCCATTCAGGCGAAATGTTCACAGGCATGCTGCAGAAACACCGCATTCGTCCGTCTTTTGGCACAATAAAGAGGCAAGAGTCTCCCAGCACTTGCCAAGAGAACTCATTGCCTTTCAAATAGAGTCCGACGAATGTGGCAGCCCCAATATGGAATTCCTCCTCCACCATCTCCTGCAATATCCGTGCATCTTCGTCGAGCGCGTCCATATATTGGTCGCGCTGCTCCTTAAAACGTTGGGGCAGAGAGATGGGAGGAAATATAGCGACGTCCTCGTCGTTCACAAACGAATGGGTGAGCAAATTCGACAGGACATTGGGCAGGAAGGAGTTGGTGACTCCGTCACTGAGTGCAAACCGTCCACGCTGCAAGTCGTAGTCGATGCTGTCCTGTATGTCATCGTCCGTTTCTCCCCTCTTGTGGGTGATGAACGATTTGATTTGAATGCTCATAAGAAGTGTTTATGGTAATGTTGAACCCCATTCAATGAATTTGGCCAACTCGCTGGCATCCTTCTCATTCGACATCATGCACCTCGACCCGATGACTGCCTCTTGAAAGCCGTAAGCTTGAGCCGAATTGACGAGTTCATTCGACATGGGAGAGCTGGCGTTGAAGAGGAATGCCATGTTGTCGTCGATTGTGGGTTCTGATGTCGGGAAACGGAGTGTCGGATCTGATGTTTCGGGGTCGTAATGTACATTGAAAACGCACACATTTCCATCCTCGGTTTTGAGATTCATGAGTGCCCTGGCTGACTGAAGAGTCTGTTTGAACACCTCCTTTTGAACATCATCCCCCTCGCCCTCGTATGGTTTTCCGTCAGTGATGTTGATGACGATAGGCGCAGGAATGGCCGTTATTCCATTCGCTCTCTGTGCAGCTATCCATTGCTCGATATCCTCTTTGGCTTTATCAAAAGCCATCTTCATGCATGTCTGGTGCTCAGGCTTAGCCTCTACATTCTTGTCGAAGATTGGTTTGTTTTCCTTCTTGGCTACTAAGAAAGCTTTGGCAAGTCCAAATGCGTCAACATTGAGCAATTCCACGATATGGTAATTGTAACCATATACAGCGACGCTCACTCTGTTCTTGACATGTCCTCCCGGGGTACAATGAATAATGATAGCCTGGAATGTTCTATACAAGGCATCAATGACGTAGTCGATTTTGTCTTTCATTGAACCTGAGAGATCAACAAGGAAGACGATATGACCAGGATGATCAGTTCCCCAAGTCATTTTTTTCTTTTTAATTACTTCTTTCATGATTGTCTGAGATTTTTAATGATTGTTTGCATAACAGTTCAGAAGATAAGGCTATCGAGGTCTATTTCTTCCATTTCGAAAGCCACTTTCATATTTCCGATGGCGAACACATCGCCCGAATAGATTTCCTTGCCTTTGGGTCCGATTTCAAGCCCGTTGGCCCGTCGTGTCTTTCCACAGGTGTCGTAAATGCGGGTTCCAGTGGCATCCACACTCACTTGGAAGAGGTTTCCGCTCACTCCGCAGTTCAAGCCTTGTGGTGCAGTGAGTTCATTTTCACCTTCATAGAGAGGAACGCGTACGGTCTTGCCATTGAGGTTGAAAATGGCATCTCCTCTCTTTTTCCCTTTGGGTTTACTGGGGGTATTGGGTTGGATGGGAGGGGTGGGCTGGACTGGAGGGGTGGGCTTTGCTTTGGCGCGGAGTTCATCCAGTTCTTTTTTCGTGGCAGCATGCGCTTTCTGCTCAGCCTCGAGTAGTTCCTTTGTCTTGGTGTGTTCGGTGGCCTCCTTCAGAAGTTTTTCATTGGCAACGTCCCTCTCACTCTCAGCGGCAGTTATTTTTTTATTGGCTTTATCAAGCTTTCCGTTGACGGTGGCGAGTTCTTTCTGTGCTGTGCTGAGTTCTCCAAACAGTTTATCGTTGTTTTCCTTCAGTTCCTTGTTCTTGTTCTCTGCTTCGGTGACGAGTTGTTTCTGACGTTCGATTTCCTTATTGAGGGCTGTGGTGTCGGCTGTCTGTTGGCGTTCTGCCTCCAAACGTTTCTGGTAAGCCTCTTTCATCTTGGCAAGCCGTTCCTCTTCCATTTTGACGATAGCAGGAGGGACTACTGCAGGATAGAGTGTTCTGGTCCATCCACAATGGTCACAATAGGTCTGCTCCTCCGTCATCTTCGCCTCACACACCGGGCATTTGTCAGCTACGACCAGTTCCGATGGGAATGGTATTGGTTCTGAAGTGGTTGAAGAATCAGGAGAGGAGACTTGGGTATTCTTTTCAGTCCGGAGTTTCTCCATTTTGTCAAGAATCTCCTTATATTTTGCAATTCGTTCCTGCTCATGAGCCTTGATTTCATCGCTGACAGTTGTGGGGAGGATATGAATCTCAAATCCACAATGTTCGCAGAAATTGCTGTTCGTTGTCTGATTGCAGACTGGGCATATTGTAGTTGCCATATACTTGTGTTTTTAGTAAGTTCGTTTATCGTTATTCTTTCTATTTATCTTGCAGTACACTGTCAATCAATTGTATCTGGTCAGTGATGCTCATGATCACGTCGCCTCGTTCTGTGACAGGGGGCACAACACCTATTTTGCTTCCTTCATCTTGAAAAAGCCAATTGTGATTGTTGTCATCGTTGACTCGTTTCCTCAAAGCTTCGTCATTGGAGATGAGCAATAGACTCATTTTATTATCCATTAAGGTCAGACTGTAACTGCGAAGCCATGGATCAGCAAACTCTTTACTCTGTTCGTTTTCGGCATCGGGATCAACAAGTAAAAGCCTTGGCCTTTTAGCCCATTTTTCTATCTGTGTCATTTGTGTGATCAGAGTATGAGCTTGAACCGCTAGGGGTTGTCGTTCATCCCCTTCAGAACGTCTAAAACTGAAGATTTCGGAATCGACCGCATTATGTAATACGAATAAATAATCGTTGTTGTTGGATTTGACGGCTTTTTTCCGTTGTGTATTAGCGAGAAAATTAAGCATCCGCCTATACTTCATCTGCTTTTTCCCATTTTTTTCCTCTTCGGCTATCCAGATATTGGTGTCGGCGGTAATGACGTTGTAGTCAAGCTTATCCATTAGATTTTTCCTCATCTTGTTAAGTTCATCTTTAGTTTTCGACTCCAACTCATTTTTCTCAAAGAAACAGATTTTCTCTCCAAGGAAGTACTGGTATTTCGTTCTTGGACATGGTGGCTCATCAGCAATCGTCTTGATGTCTTTCCCCTCGGTCTTCACTTCGACCTTGCTCACGTTGTTGTGTTTTTCATCGACTTCTAAGGTCATGGAGACACACCGTGGCGCCTTGATGAGTACCCGATCGTCGGAGTCAACCGACGCTGTCATCATGATTCGCTTGATGGGTGTGCCGGCAAAGAACAGGTCGGGTGTCAGGTTGTCGCCTATGAAATCGCGCCATGTGCGCTTGTCTCCTTCCAAGACACTTGCATCCAATGTGGTCTCGTCAAGGGGTACGAGCACCATCCGTTCGCACTCGAGCAGTTCCCTTATGGTTAGCCCGTCTGTACCTATCAGCACTTTCTTGTCTAAGATTTCGTTCATCATAACGGTATTTTTTTTCTCATGACAAAGTTAATCAAAAAAGCCGAGAAGTTCAAACCTTTTTTGGTATTAATCCCTTCATTTCTGAAATTGTAGATACATCAGATAAACTATCTATGATTTCGAGCAATGATATAGACTAATTGTACTGGCGATAGAGTCTGTCGGCATTCGAGATTCTAGAAGCAGCATTGGCGCTGCCCAATTGTTGAGCCTTCTGGTAGCATCCTCTGGCCTTCAGTACAAAAGTCAGTTTTGCCACTTTGACCGGTTTCATGTTTCCGTGTCCTTTCACG
>CACYEC010000004.1 GCA_902773225.1 uncultured Bacteroidales bacterium | reverse complement strand
TCGGGGCGGCGTTCCACAATATTGAGGCCGATATTCAGTTTCGCGTTTGGATATACTTGCATGCTATGGAACTTATTTTCTTTCGAAGGTGATCTCCACATCTTCCACTTCGATAATCAATTGGTTCTGTGTAAGTGATTTCACTGTGAATTTGTCAAGGTTCTCAAACAACTCATAGAAATCGTCTTTTTCTTCGCTGAATTCTTTCTTCATCTGTTCTTTTACCAGATTCAGCACCAGAGCCTTTGTCGTGGGATCCTCCAGCATCGGCTTCATTTCGGGGTCTTCCGATTTCAAATCGGTGATTTCAAATTCCATATTATCCTTCTCGAACGAGCAAACTACAGTTTGACCTGTCTTTGTATAGGTGCCTGGGATTTTGAACACCATGTCCATAGCCACTTCGTCTGATTTACCGGAAATCCATATGAGGCCTTTTACGGTATTTGAGCCAAACTCAAAACCAAACGAAGCATTAACATCATCGTCGCCGATGGACTTTTGCAGTTCTTTGGCGTATTCTCCTGTTAGTTTCCATGTTCCTACTATCGACTGTGCGCCAGCCGTCAGGGTGAGCAGCATCAAGACTGCTAATGTCATAAGTTTCTTCATGTCTTTTAATTATTTAAATTGCAAATGTTGATAGGTCTAAATGGAGAGGATATTTCTTACAAAATCCTTTTGAGGTGCTAAATTACAAAATAATTCACAATTACCGAATGATACTTGAAAAAACAATTCATTTTTCCAATAAACTCATCTCAATTAGGTTGCGGCGCTTCAAGGATGATGTTGATGAGTCCAGTCAAATCGACGATGGAGATGTTTCCGTCACCACTTACATCCGCGGCCTGATAATTATAATCAATATCTACTCCAAGTATTACATTGATGAGGACTGTCACATCGAGAATAGAGACCATGCCATCGTCATTGACATCACCTTTGAGTACTGCTGGCCACTGACGGTCACCATAGTTGATTTGGAAGTAATCGGCAAAGAGGTGCGGCATGTCGGCCGAACCTTTGTCGGTGGCGGTGTAACCCAAGGAGAACTTTCCTGAAGTCTCTTCTTCCAAGGTGAAGTCCAACTGCATCGTTGTCCATTCGCCTACATTGAATGATGTTGGGGCGGCAAAGTATTCTTCACCAGAGTCGGCCACGAAACCGAAGAGATTCTTGCTGATGGCCGCACTGCCTCCTGAGTTATAGACAGGAAAGGTGATGGTGTAACTGCCAGCAGGCAGAGTAACGGATTGGGTGTACTGGGATGTGTTTGTCCATACGGCAACTATACCAAGACCACCGCCAGAAGTGTTTCCTTTCGAGTTGCTTGAGGGTGACAGATATTGAGGTGAGCCGAGAAAATGAGTGACTCCCCAGGCGAACTGAGCGCCAGAACGGGCATTTCCATTACTGGTGATGGTCCAACCTGTGACGTTTTGCAGTCCTGAAACTTCTGTTCCCGTCGCGTCGTAGTCGTATGTGCGGATGCTTGTTGAGGTGTATTGCCCTTCGTCAAAATTAAGGTTCTGTAAGGCTTCCAAACTGCTGAAGTCTGGCTCCGAGGGCGTATAGGCAATGCGGAAATAATCGGCAAACAGGTGTGGCATATCGGCAGAACCGTTGTTGGCTGCGATGTATCCTACAGAAAATTGTCCGTAAGTCTTTTTCTTCAGTTCAAACTCTACTGTGAGCGTAGTCCAAGTGCCTACTGGGAATGTGTTCACATCGCTGAGATGTTCTGTGTCGTCTTCCGAGATGAATCCAAACAGGTTCTTGCTGATGGATACAGTCCCACCAGTGCTGTTATACACGGGAATGGTGAGGGTGTATTCCCCTGGTTCAAGACAAACGTTCTGCACATACTGGGCGGTTCCTGTCCATACGCCAACAATACCTAAGCAACCTCCTGACATTGTGCCTTCCGAATTCACTGAAGGAGCGAGATAGTCTGGAGTTCCAAGGAAACAGGGGCTTCCCCAGCGATACTGACCTCCGGCACGGGCGTCGCCGTTGTGGGGTATCGTCCATCCTGTCACTTCACGCAACCCTGATGTCTCATTGCCTGTGATGTCTTTGGCGTATGTGCGGACATTGGTGGAAACGTATGTCCCTTCATTAAACTCCAGATTGGCCAGTTCGTCGAGACTGACTGGTTGAGTGGCTATGACTGTCTCGATGTTTGAGGTGAGGGTCGTGTTCTTGTAACTAATCTCCACAACGCGGTAGTTATAGACGCCATAGTCGCTCAACTCATCGACGTATGTCATTTGGCTTGCTTCGGACCGAGTCCATTCTTGCAGTGTTTGCCAACTACCGTTGTCCTTACGCCTTTGCAACCTCATGGTTTCGGTGAGGTCGCCGTTGTGGCATGTCCATGTCAAGGTGCATTCACCCAAACCTGGTTTGTAGTTTGCTGAGAGGTCGGTGCTGGCCTGGCAGCGCCAGTCCGTGGGAACGAAATTGTATGTGCCGCTATAGCCTGGCCCTGTTTGCATTTGGGCATAGTACTCTCCGGCTGGGGTGAGGTTGCCGTTCCAAAGAATCTTGGAGCATGCGCGCTCGTCGTTCCAGTAAGCATAGCGTTCCACATAATCCCAACTGTTCAGTTTCGTCCATATCCTGGCCAGAACGTCACGGTTCTGTTGGAGGATGGATTGCGACGGATTGTCGCGCTCGCTGTCGGTTCTGGCGACATTGAAAATACCAAGGCCTCCGCTCCATGAGGCACCCCAGATAAACTCGGTAATCCATATAGGACGATGGTATCTGTCTGCCCAGTTCGACTTGATGCCGTTGAATGTGCCTTCTTCCCAGTAGCAGTGGATATCCACAATATCGCAACGCCAGCCACGGGCGTCTATGCTGTCGAAAAACTCCTTATGCCAACCGTTGTTTCCGTCCCATGAAGAGGGGGAGAGCAGACGGCGGCCTGTACGCATCAGGTCTGGCCAGCGTTCCAGTTCCTGCGCCACTGATGCGGGAGATGGGTCGGAGGCGTTGGCTGGCTCGTTGTCGGTTTTCAGATAGGGGGAGAGGTCGTTTGCGCCAAGGCTGTAGGTGGAAGAACTCCACAGGTGGTTCATGTGGGGCACGCATTCATAGTCGGTGCCGAGACTTTGACCCGAACCCCAAGTGTAGGTCCATGTGCAGTTCAGTTTTTTCAAGTTATTGGTGTTCGTGATGTTGGCTACACCGTTCTTGCCAATGTTGTCATATCGGAAGATGCGGTACGACGAGATTCGCCCATCAAGTATCGAGGGGAGGGTAGTGACTATCAAGTCCTCGCCGTCTGCGATGAAACAGCGCTGGTAGCCGCGACCCTCCGCTTGGGTGCTGAATGTTACCATATAACCCCGTTTCAGACGGAACGAGCGGATACGGTTGTTCAGTGTCGCGTCGGTCAGTGTGTTCATGTAGCCATCTGTGTTCTCTATGCCGAAACTCTCGCACGACTCTCCTGAACAATATTGCTCTGTATAGAC
>CACYEC010000003.1 GCA_902773225.1 uncultured Bacteroidales bacterium | reverse complement strand
TATGCCTTCTATGCTATCGTAGTCGCACACGACAAGGCACCACGTGATGGTCGCTTTATTGAGAAGATTGGTACTTACAACCCCAACACCAATCCTTCAACAGTAGATTTGAACTTTGACCGCGCCTACTACTGGGTTGGTGTGGGCGCACAGCCTACTGACACCGTGCGGAACATTCTCTCTCACGAGGGTGTGTACCTCAAGAAGCATCTTGCGGGCGGTGTGAAGAAGGGCGCCTTCGACGAGGCTACTGCCGAGCGTAAGTTCGAGGCTTGGAAAGCAGAGCGTAAGAGCAAACTGACTAAACTCATGCAGGACAACAAGGCTGAGGCTAAGAAGGCTTACGATGAACGTCAGGCTGCTGAGAAGAAGGTCAACGAGGCTATAGCACAGAAAGTGGCTGAGAAGAAGGCTGAAGCCGCAAAGGCTAAGGCTGAGGCCGAGGCTGCTGCTAATGCAGAAGCCAATGCAGAGGCTCCCGCTGAAGCATAAGGCTCTTTGTTACAGCAATCTAAAAGGGGATGTGCGACGCACATCCCCTTTTTTAGTATGTTCACATCAATGACTTTTTCAAAAAGCCACTTGGATTTGAGCCTGAAGGGTGCCGTAAGTGTCGCCTTGCTTAGGACTGCAAAGTGTGTATTGCAACTGGGCACGGCATGTGCGGTAGAACCAGTGCTGCACACCGAGAGTGGTGTTGGTCTGTTGCATCTTGGCATCGGTGTTGTAGTCGAAGTAATCGACAGAGCCTACCACATCCAAAGCCTGACAAACTGGAACACTGGCTGTGACGTATGCACCAAAACTGTTCACGTCACCGTCCTTGCCTCCTAACACCTCACCGCGGATGCTTGTGCAACGGTTTTTCCAATAGTCAACGCCTTTCACATGACTTTTCCATTCTGCACCACCAGACCAACGGTTGCGGGTGTAGTTCTGACCCACTGCGATGCCAGGATTGTATTTTGAGGTGGCTATGGCATTTCCGCGACCTAACTGACCTGTGGCAACAATGCGCCAATTCTCTGTCGGACGGTAGTCGAGGCGGGCGATGAAGTCTTTCTCGTTGTTGCGGTCTCTGCAGTTGATTCCCTGACCCTGCATGACCTCCAATTCATAATATAAATGGTCGTTGAAAAGGTAACCGTAAATCTCCAGTCCAAGGTCACGACCGTAGTTCACTCCATAAAGGGGGTCGGAACCGCAACCTGACAGATAAGTGGCTCCTTGTGACAATACGCTAATCAACTCCACTTTGGTGGGAGACAAGGGGTTCTCTAAAGAGAAGGCATTCTTGAATTGACCGAGACGGACGGTCATGGCACGGTTGTTGGTCACGCGATAGTCGGTGTAGAACTCCTGTACAACAGACGAGAAGTCGTGCATGAAGAGGAACGACCAACGGTCGGTGATTCTCGCCTTTGCCCATATCAACGTGCGCTTCAGGTCGAATGTGTTGGTGTGTTTACCATCCTGATGCGTCCACGTGTAACCTGCCTGGGCGTAGCCATTAACCTCGATTCTTGAAGACAGCGCCTTAAGCCAGTCTTTTTCTGTCTTGTCACTTGTTTGCTGTGCTGATGCTTGCTGATGACCCCAAGCCAAAGCAGCTGTTAACAATAACGTCTTGAATACTTGTGTTTGTGTTGCCATAAAATTTAATGTTGTTGTCAAAAAATGTATTCAGCGTGCAAAATAACACAAAAAAAAGCAAACCGCCAATATTTTGTCTCACTATCTTGGACTTCCCGTGTGGATTTGTCTCTGATAAAACGAATAACAGGTGCCTTATTTAACAAGTATCTTCTTTCCTCCTACAATGTAGATACCCTTTTTCAGTACGGTTTGGTCAGTCTCGAACCATCGCCCCTGAAGGTCGTAGATTCTCCTGCTGTCTATGGCCCTTTCTCCGTTTTCAATTCGTGAAATGCCAGTTGTGGTGTCGCCTACGAATTGCCCGATAAAGAAGATGGCGTCCGTGCTTCGTTCGCTGATGATGTAGAAGAAGGGGCGGTCGGCATGGAAGTTGACTTCTATAGGCATGCCATCAATTGGCACAATCACCGTGATGGCAGTTGCCTCTGTACCCTCCTCGTTAAGGTCGATGACGGCTTTCTGGAACATGTCGGTAATTGAGACAGAACGGTTGCCGAAATAGGGGAAATCTGCGGTTTCGGCGAATGCCGTTGTCAAGCCCAAATCAGTCATTATCTTAACCAGGTTAAGGTTGGTGCTAGTTTTGAAACGTGGCATCTTCAGATCAACAATATAATCGTCGTAACTCTTGAACTGCCAGTTCTTTCCGTCCATGGCATCAAGCACGTCGGCTATGGTCTTGCCCTCACGGGGAAGGAATAGAGACATCTGGTACGCACCATTGCCGTATGGCAGCCGCACGGCTTGGTAGAGTTTGTTCTCTGTGTATTCAAATTCTTCCTTTTGATACATCATCGGAACCTCGGCGCCACCATTGAAGGCCTCGTCGCGGGTGTCAGCCTTGTCGAATTTGTTGGTCCATGCGCCCTTGAAATAGAGGGCGTTGAGCAGATAGCAGACGGCATCGGGGATGAACGTTTCCTCATTCACAATCTGCGGAATCATGCCGTGAGTATGTTCGTCTGCCCATCGGTTGATGATGTCTATTGTTGAGTTGTCGTAGAAATTGAGGGCTGTGGGCGTGGCGTCGTAATATTCATTGGCTTTCTGGATGAAATCCTCTTGCAGTTCGTATCCCTTTCCGCTGTTCACGTAAATGGTGTTGGCAATCTCGGCTGAGGTCTCCTGGTCGAGTGTAGGGGCCTCGTCGAGCAACTTGCGACAGAACTGGTTGATGGCGTCTGAACCGGCATCGCCAAAGCCCAGCACATCGCAAATCTCCTGCTGTGTTTGGCCGGCCGCTCCGTTGTTCATCATGCCCAAAGCGTATGTGATGCTCAGTGGTGACATGATGATGTTCTCCTCGCCTCGTGCTTTACTGAAGAGGCGGAATGCGAAGTCGTTGTTGCTCTGCACGAGTTGCCGCTCCATGTCGCTGAGGCTGATGTCGTGGCGAGCGTTCTTAATAGGATCGCCCATGTATTGCCCGATGAAGAAGATGGCACCTGTGCTTCGTTCGCTGATGATGTAAAAGAACGGACGGTCGGCAGTGAACCAGACAAAACGGGGAGCGGCTTTGTCTGCCACTTCGATGATGGTGACGGCAGCAGCCTCAGTGCCTTTCTCGTCAAGTTTCAGATGGGCTTTCTGCTTCATCAGGCTGATCCAGCATTGGTCGGAGTCCTCTTCATTGTCGCCGAAACAGCAGAAATCCAGGAAACCGTGGCCTCCGTATTCCAGGAAAGCGTTCTCCATGCCGAGCGAGTACATGATGTCAATCAGGTTTTGGTCGGTGTCAGTCTCGATGCGTGGCATTTCTAATTCCACGTCACATTTTTCGTACTCAGTGGTGTTCCAGTTTTTGCCGTCCATGGCGGCCAACACCTCGTCGAGCGTCCTTCCATAGCGCGGGAGGAAGAGCGTCATCTGATAGGCGCCGTTGCCGTAGGGTAGGATGACGGACTGGTAGAGGTCGTTCTCTGCATAACGGAATTCACTCGTCTGCGACATCATCATGGCAGTGTGTTTCATGTCGCCGAAGTACTGGAGTTGCGTCCATTTCTCATCGAACTGATATGCCCATGCCCCTTTGAAGCAGATGGCGTTCAGCAGGATACTCACGAGGTTGGGGTCTTTCAACTCCTCTGGTTTGAGCAGGTCTTGTATCATGCCGTCGGTGCGGTCCGCGACCCATTGGTTGATGATGCCCAACGTCGCCTCGTCGCTGAAACTGAGCACGGAAGGTGTGGCATCGTAGTAGGTCGCTGTCGCGTCCTTGAATGCCGATTTCAGTTGAACATCCTTCCTATCGCCGTTGAAATAGATGGAGTTGGCAATGGCCACTCGTGTGTTCTCGTCGAGCAGGGCGCTTTCGGTGAGCATCTTGAGGCAGAAGGCGTTCATGGAGGCTACGTCTGCATAATCTGTCTGTCGTCCCCCTGAGAGTACCTGGCATATCTCCTCGCGTGTGACGCCTTCAGCGCCGTTGTTGAGCATACCGAGTGCGTATGTGATGCTGAGCGGCGAGATGACGTGGTTCTCTGTGCCTCGTGTCTTTCGGAAGAGGTTGAAGGCAAAGTCGCTGTTCTGCTCCACCAGTGTACGTTCCGCGTCAGTCAATGTGATGTTTTTCGGCTCCCTATCCTGTGCTATCATCGTTGTGCACATCAGGATGGAGCATATCAATAATGTAATCTTTTTCATGTCAGTTGTTGATTTATTTTCTTGTTGCAAATATATGAATGTTTTCGAAATAATAAACGATAATCATTATAAAAATGCATGAACAACATCATTTTCATTAAGAACATTTAACGCTCCTGGATGAAATAATTCTTCGAATTTGTCGTCTATAATAAAAAACGATGAACATGAAAAAGACCATTATCACATTTCTATCCGCTATTATTGCGATAGCGGGTTGGGCACAGGAAATCAGCAAGGCTGAACCGACGGCAAAGGATTATATCAATTTGCTCAACAAACAAGGTTATTATGTCTATGCTCTTGATTTGTCGAATCTGGAGAAAGACAAGTATCTGTTGTCGCCTGTCATCCAGGTTTATTCGAAAGGTAAATTGGAAACAGACCTAATGGATGACTGGGGAATAGGCTATACCAATAGTGCTAAAACAATCACAGTGGGTTTCATGCCCCAAACAGACTCTTTGTTTACCTGCAACTTCCAGTTTGATGAAGTCTGTGGCTTCACCATGAACCTGCCTCTATCGTCTGTGAATAATGAAGCGGAGGGATATGATATCATATCGTATAAATCCCGTCCTTTTGTCATACAACCAAAATGGAAAGAAAATGAAGTGATTCCCATCGCCGCGTATGCTTCATCTTGGTATGATCCCGATGACAAGATTTGCCGCAACTGCGACGTTGTTGAGTTTGATAATGACTATCTCAACAGCGATACCTTCAAGAACAGTCCACATATCTATGTCTTTGGCATTAAGATCAAAAAACGTTGAAATGAATAAAACCATCATCACCATCCTGCTTGCACTCGTCGCTTTAACAGGAAGGACGCAAGACAGCGTCACCATAACTTTTCAGTTGGCCAGCAAGGCAAAAGGAGAGAAAGCCACATTGATCTATCCTGATTTCTTCACTGGCAACACGGTAGCACTTCATCCTGTCACCGACAGCGAGGGACGGTGGACAGTGAAGATTCCTGCCTATCGCACACAACATATCCAGATCTGGGATGACACCAAGATACAAGGTGTTGTCTGGGGAGCGCTCAATCTCTTCTGCCGACCGGGAACAAAGGCGGACATCCTGCTTGACGACATCTCAGGATGGATATGCAGGATGCCGCCAAGTTTATCCGCAAACTCTACAAGAATAATTCCAGCATAGACTCCTTGTGTGCGGCACATCCTGACCTTCCCAAGGGGTATGTGGAGTCCCTTCGCCAGATGACGTGGTACGGCTATGCCCCAGCCTGGCACCAAGTGTCCGCGAAGCCGTTTTGAAGATTTTGAAATAGAGGATCATTTCTTTCTAATCGAAACAATGAATCATGAATAGAACCATCCTTACCATCCTGCTCGTTTTCGTTGCCACGATTAACCGGGCACAGAAAAGCGCAGACATTCCCGAAGAGTGGAAGAACGTCACCTACGAGGCGGATGAGGTTTTGCCTGATGTCGCGTTCCGCAAGGGAGTGGCAAAGGTGAACTTTCAGTTCTTCAACTATAGAACTGAGTTTGGCGAGAGGGTTGAAGTGACAGATTTATTCAAACCGTTTGGCGTTTCCATCTATTATCCTTGAGAATGGTCAACACCCATCAGTGTTGATGGAAAGGCCACATTGGAGGTTCCCCTCTCTCTCGTGAGAACTGTTCTTGTAAGCATCGGGGCGTTTGCCATGCCTTTGTTGCTTTGTCCGGACGAGGAGATCTCATGTCTGGTGGAAATGAACGGACAGACGTGCAAGGCTATTGCGTTCAAGGGAAGATATGCAAGGACCAACCTTGAGATGTCAAGATCGTTTGTTGAGCGTTTTGATGATGATGAGGCAGAAGAATCGCTTTATCAGCGTCTTCGTGCTTCAAAGACATCCAATGAACGAAGAAAGGAGCTTGTCTGTTATCGTGATAAGAAAATAGACAAAATCAACCAATCCGATTGCACCTTTGCGACCAAGGCACTTCAGAGGATGGAGATGGAGGACACTTACCTGGAGTGGTTGTGTGCCTTTGGCGCAAGATACACCAGTGCATTGATTGGTCATGGTGACATTGAAATGTCAGAAGACTTTGATTTCGAAAAGACGATAGAAGCCAATGACTCCCTTTTGGTGGTTGAAACTCCCATCAATGAATATTTCGAGGGAGCATATGCCAAGTATGCGCCGTGTGGTGATTTGATGTGGCATCATTTGTTGGCACTGGAATACTACAAAGCCCCTGACGGCACATACAACAAACTGAATGCTGAGATTGTTGCCGCTCAATGTGCTGTAAGTGGCATGACAGAAGTGGAGACAGGACAGATTCCAAAGGAATATTTCAGTCCCGACACATATACATATAAGGAATGTGGGGAGGCAGTGAGGAACCACCAACAGGAACTTGCCCAAAAGGCGCGGGAAAACACAGACGGTGAAACTACATTCTGCCTCACATACGCTGATGCGTCTTCCGAAGAGGTGCTGACCGACATCCTTGACCGCTACAAGGGCAAGGTGGTGTTTATGGACTTCTGGGGAACAAGTTGTATCCCGTGCCTCAAAGCTCAGCCGGAGATTGAGAGGTTGGCAAAGGAAATGCCTGCTGACGTGCAATTCATAGACCTGGCCTGTACTCAATCCAAGATGGAGAAATGGAAGGAGTTGACCTCTCACATGTCAAGCCATCATTATTATCTGACTTCTGATCAGTTCTGGGGTATCATCAAGAAACAACATTTCGACATGATGCCCACTTATCTCATTTTCAACAAGAAAGGAGAGTTGATTTATTCTTCCATGGGCTTCCCTGGTGCAGATGTCATCAAAGCGGAATTGATGAAGTGGGCAAAATAACATAAAAAAAGC
>CACYEC010000002.1 GCA_902773225.1 uncultured Bacteroidales bacterium | reverse complement strand
GGAATTGAAGAACAAGAACAGTGCTTATGATGATGGTCAAATTGAAATCTTAGAGCCAACGATTCTTGAAAAGGAGTATGAAAAGCTAAACTCAATCGCAGACATTCAGAACGTGTTGGCTGTCCCAGAAAACAAAGAATCGAGACAATATTTAAAAGCCATACAAACCGCCATTGATGGAGCGTTGAACGTGCAACTTGTTAATCCCGATGACCGTAGTTCCCTTTATCTCAAATCCAAATATCTCAACATTGCAAGAACCGTCTTGGAATTCACGCGTTTCCGCAATCACCAGAGTTGTCTCCTTCTCAACATGAACATACCCTCGTCTGACAACACATCATTGCCGAAATCTTTCATAGACAGAGTGATTAAGTACACAAATAGGTATTGCTCTTCTTGCTATGAGGATTGGGAAAAGGAGTATGACGATATAGAGCTTTTGGTTTTGGACAGCGCAAACTTCGAGGAATCCATGAAAAGCTTCCGCACAAAGATGAGTGAGGGGAAACGTGTATTAGTGGTGTCAACTTACCGAACCATGGGAGCAGGACTCAACATGCAATATCCTATTCCCGATTATCCTACCAGATACAAAGAGAATCTGGTATTGCTCCATGCTTCCGAAAGCAGGGACACAACACAAAAGGACATTGACGAAATAGCGTATTTTGACATCACTCATGATGTCGTCAACCTGAATGACACGGATAATTTCGATGTTACCAAACAATTGCAGAATATCGTCGATGCTGAAAGCTGTAGCGAGGCATACTTGATTACCCTTTCAGACAGGAAAAAGCAAATCAAACGAGGTTTTGACGCCTTACAGGGCAAGAAGAGTTTCAAGAAGAATATTATTGGTAAGGAATCGAAACCTGTGAAACGGCAATGCACTCACTGGATGGTTCAAGCTGACGGAAGGACGAAACGCACGATGCAGCGTACCAGACAACAAAAGATATACATCTACAGGAATGTTCTGAATGCGCTGGATGCGGAGTATATGAAGAAGATGGCTCCGTTCCTATCGCCTGAACTAAACAGGCTCTACGAACTGTCGAACCAAACACCCCATTCCACTAGTTCAGATGAAATCCTTAATGAAGCTGAGTACAAGTCAACTTCTGCCAAGCGTGTCATCAAGATGATGGTCTCAAACATCAACTTATCTGAGGGTGATTCTTCCATTCATTGGCCAGAGGCAGATATGAAAAGCTGGAAAAAATGGAGAAAGTTGGTTCTTTCCCATCCGACAGCCTCTATGACAGAGGTCAATCGCAATGTCTTCTTCCGTGATTTTTATATCCGCACTTCAGATGGTCCACTGAACAAGTATTATTACCATACCATCAATGACTTTGATTCTGTACATATCGGTTTTTCCTCGAAAGAAGGCTTTATGGCTCAGTTGAAGTCAAATGATGACTTCAATGGAATGGAAGACGAGGAAATCATCACAGGCATCAGCGAAGTAAGCGAAGAGAAATCACGTTTGCAGTACATGCTCAGATTCCCTGGACTCAAAGCGTATTTCGAGCAGGAGGGTTTCGCAACGACTTTCAAGCCGAAAGAATACATCATCAATCCCACAATGTTCGTTGAGTTGTACTTAGGCGCATTAGGAGAAGTGGCGGGTCAATTCATTCTCAGCAAGACATTGGGACTAAGACTGGATGATATTACAGCCCCCGATAAATTCGAGGCTTTTGATTTTGCAGTCGCTGGTCAAGAAGACGTATATATAGACTTCAAGCACCATCATTATTACGAGGAGGAAGAATCGGCAAAACAACTTGACAGATATATTTACCAGAGAAACAAAATCACAAAGAAGATGGAGATCATCAACGCTAAGACCGTGTTCGTTGTCGGAATACTTAAGCCCACGAGCAGTGAGCACCGTCCTTGGGCTGATGGTGACATCATTTATATACCCTATCTCATAGACGAGAACGGGAACAAATCAAAAGAGATGTTGGACTATTTAGAGAATAAGTTATATGAAATTCAGAACAAATAGAATTAGCTCAAAGATGCTCACAGACGAAGGGTTGGATGAGTTCTTTGGTGAGCAAATGGACATACTGAAAATCAGCCCCGGGCTAAATTCTGCAGGAGAAAGCCCCAAAAGTCTTAATAAAAGATTAAGAGATGTGGTTGAGTATGGATGGATTAAAGAGTACAAGGCCAGGTCTGTTGTTTATGTAGCTGACAGACACACTGAACGGCGTTACCAGGTGGCATATATCATGTTTGACAAGGGCAGTTATGACTATGCCCGTGTCCGTGAAATCGTGGAGAATAAGTATTCTTTGAGACTCTCTAAAATAGATGATTTGTCAGCAGAGCTTCAAGACGAGAGTTTTTATGCCATCTTGTTCAATTTGATGTTGGGTTATCTCGACAACGACAACTATCTTGACGATTCTGAGTTGTCATTCAACAATTTC
>CACYEC010000001.1 GCA_902773225.1 uncultured Bacteroidales bacterium | reverse complement strand
GAATCCGAGTTCTCCCCTTCTCTTGGCGCTCTCTGGATCTTCCGAATAGAGCAGCGCGAGTGTGGAGAAAGGTGTTTGCCCTGTGTTGACCCTTTCGGTATAGTCGCGCAGTTCATCCTTGACCCTTTGTATCTCCTGAGGGTCTATTCTGGGTTCCCTGACGATGATTTGCACTTCTACCTGAGTGGGGATAAAAGGCAGGCTGTCTTCAGGAACGTCCTTGAAATAGCGTCTGACCTGAGCCGGTGTGACCTTGATGTCCTTGACGATGTTCTGCCTCACCTGTCCCACGATGTTGTTGTCGCGTGCCATGGTGGCCAGTTGTTCCCGGATTTGTGTCATGGTCTTTCCGAAGTATTCCTCGACCTTTTCCTTGGAACCAATGTTCTGCACATAGAAATCCACCTGCCTATCCACATTTGCCTGTACTTCGGCTTCGGAGGCTGTGATACTGTCGATTGTAGCCTGATGCAGGAACAATTTTTGGATGGCCAGTTGCTCGGGTATGACGCAATATGGGTCTCCCTCTATCCTCTGTCCGCTCTGCATGGCTTCAAGTCGAGACTGCTCGACATCTGACCTGAGTATGGGCTCATCTCCGACGACCCAGATGACCTCGTCGATGACATTATTATTTTGTGCCATCACCTGTTGCACAGACAGGATGGATAAGAAGGCAAGCAGATATTTCATTGTTCTAATCATCACAAGAAGTTGTTAATGGGAGAATCTCTCTATCACGAATGCCAGAAAGACTTCATTCCCAAAAGTTTGTTGATTTGAATTATGATAAGAAACGGAATAAATACGCAATTGTCGATGAGAAGTGGGCTAATGATTATTCACTGTGGAAAGCACTTTTTCATCGATTTCCACAGGATACTTCTTTCTCAGGGTCTCCACCCAGTTTTTCTCACATTCGCTCTGGTAATCGGAAGTGACTTGTCCTTTCACGTCCTTGTATGTTTCGGGTTTGGTCAGCATCTTACCGAAAGAGGCTGTAGCAGGGAATGCGTTCATGCTCTTCTCAGGACCTCCGAACTGGGTATAGTCCACGTAAGCGTTGTCGCCCTTCTTAAAGACGCCTCTTTCGATTCTCACCATCCGAACGGAATCGTTGTTGAAAGCCTTGACCAGTTGGTTGGCCCATTCCTCCTCGTTTTTGATGGTTGGAACCATTTGTTTGACGAGGCTCATCACAGAGTCGTTCTTAGCGTGCACCACAATGCCTCTGAAATGCGGTTCTGTCCACGCATAGTTCTTTTTGTTTTTCTTGAAGAACTTGGCCAGCCCCTCTTCATCAGCGGCGGCCTTGTCCCAAACGTCCTGTTTGCAGACGGCGAACATCAGGGTGCCGTCGGTATATTCCTTTGAGAGGTATTTCATATCCAAGTCCTTATCTTCCAGGACCTTTGCGATGGAGTCGATGACCTCTTCCTTGGTAAGTGACGACCGTTTGACCAGAGAGTCGAGATGCATGCGTGCTGATATGTCCTTGATGCCACGTTGTTCAAGGAACTGCAAAATAGCCTCGTGATGATGTTCGTATGGCTCGAAAGGATGCCTGTCGTGCATCAGGATGATATGGTATCCGTAGGCAGTGGTGAAAGGCTTGGACATTTCTCCCTTGGCGAGCTGGTATGCCTCCTTTTCGAACTCCGGCACCATCATACCCTTTCCGAACTGAGGCAGTTTACCGCCATTGACAGCAGAACCCTTGTCGTCGGAGTACTTTTTAGCCAGTTCGGCGAAGTCAGCACCGTTCTTGAGGGCATTGTAAATAGAGTCAACTGTCTGTTTCTTGGCCTTTGCCTCTTCCTCGGTAGCATCCTGCTTGAGGAGAATCAGAATATGTGATGCATTGAGCATATCGTCGTCCCCGAATCGTTTCTTGGTCTCGTCGTATGTATGTCTGGCCTCCCTCTCAATAAAGTCGTTGTCGACCAGTTCTGGCATGACAAGTTGTTCCTTATATCCGCTGAGTTCCTGGCGTATGCTCGACACGGTGTCGAGACGTTGCTGCCTGGCCTCCTCCACTTTGAGTTGGTAGTTGACATATAGCGGAACATAGTCGGCAAGTCCTTTTTTGTCGATGACTCCGTCAGCATTGTTTTTGTTGAAAGAATACTCAAACTCCGACCTTGTGATTGGCCTTCCGTTGACACGCATAATCACGGGGTCGCTGTCTTGTGCGCAGACGCTTGCAGCAAGAAGCATTCCAGCGCAAGCGGAAAAAATCCTGTTCATATTGTTTGGTAGTTATATAAATTTCAAAATCGGATGCGAATTTACTCAAAAAAAAGCAAATAGGGGCTGTCGGATTATTGACAGTCCCTATAATAGTGTTATTTTTAACAAATTATAATCATTGCTGGGATGAAAAGG